>JAGAAM010000165.1 GCA_017615235.1 Clostridia bacterium | reverse complement strand
TTCAAGTTCAAGAATCTGATCTTCTTAGGGGTCATCCTTACGATGATAATCCCTCACGAGACGATCCAGTTCGCTCTCTTCATGAAGTTCAGGAGCTTTGACATCTGGGGTATTTTCGGGGGTCTGTTCGGCTTGAAAGTACCAAACCTTTTGAACACCTACTGGCCGTTCTTCATTCTGTCGATAACCGGTCTGGCGTTCAAAAACGGTCTGTTCATCTACTTCATGCGGCAGTACTTCAACGGCGTACCGGATGAACTGGAGGAGGCGGCTTACGTCGACGGCGCCGGAGTTATCAAGACCTTCATCAGGATCATAATCCCGATGGCGGTCCCGATGATGGTAACGGTGTTCATGTTCTCCTTCTCGTGGCAGTGGTCCGACAGGTTCTATACCACGCTGTTCATGCCGACGGCGAAAACGCTGCTCCTGCCGAACATAGTCAAGATCCCCGTGTCTCTCGATACCGACTATGCTGCGCAGACCTTCTATGAGATAGCGATCCGCAACACCTGCGGTCTGCTCATACTCATACCGCTGGTCATCATCTATCTCTTCGCTCAGCGTACTCTTATCGAAGGCGTCGAGCGCAGCGGTATCACCGGCTGATATCCTGTAAACAATAAGCAAGCGGTTTTCCGCTTGCTTTTGTTTTTAGAAAACAGTTGATTTTCATTTTTGCGTATGCTAAAATAATTTAAAGAAATATTATGGTTATAGAGATATAATAGCTCTACAAGTATTCGGAGGTAATAATATGTTTTGCAGACATTGCGGATCACCGCTGGCCGACGGATCGAGGTTTTGCAGCAAATGCGGCGCCGCAGTCGAGATTATGCCGCAGGCACAGAATTACGAGCCCGTTCAGCAGCAGTATCAGCCTCAGACACAGCCTCAATATCAGCCTGGGTTTATTCCTCAGCCCGAACAGCAGTTTGACAGGGCAAATATTCCCGCCGACGGCGTTCCGGTCGGCGCGTATGCCGGTTTTGTCAATTCTGCGGAAACACCCGCGCCCGAAGCCGACGTACAGCCCGCGCAATTTGCCGAAAGCGGGGAAGTAACGGACGCTCCTGTTTCAGGACCGGAGGCGACCGGGGAGACTCCGGAAACACCGGTTTTCGATCTCAACGCTATTGAAGGCGAAGCCGCGCCGGAAGAAGAGGCGGTCCCGGTTTCCGCGGAGCCCGTCGACGAGTTCTCTCCCGATCCGGACGCCGACGCGATCGTTTTCGAACAGAGCACAGTGGCTGATGATCAACAGATCCCCGACAACTCCGGAGTTGTTCAGGCTCCCGCTTACGGTTATGAACAGCAGTATCAGAATTCGCCTGCTCCGCAGAGTTATCAGTACAACCCGTACGCTTATCAGAACGCTCCGCAGAACGCGCCTTTTAAGGTGAAAGCAAAAACCAATAAGCGCAGCGGCGTCGCACACGGCTTTTCGATATTCATTTCGCTTCTGCTTTTGCTTGTGCTTGTATTGACCGCGGTCGTCGGCGTTTTCCAGTATTACTGTTCGAAGAACGGTGCGAAAAACATCATCGAAGATATCGATATAACGAATATCAAACTCGACGATATACTTGACAAGTACACCCTTTCTCAATTGCTTAGGGATTCGGGGCTTGTGAACGTAAACGGAAATTCGTCGCTCGTCGATTTTATTTACGCCAACATCGATCAGAGCCTTCTCGAACAGGAGATCACGCGCGAACAGCTTGCGGAGTTCCTGCGTTCCGACGTGCTTAACGATTTCCTTGCCGAAAAGCTCAGCAAACTTATGACGAAGACCGCAGAAGGCGAGGATACCGGGATAATCACCGTTCGCGAGATAATCGATTATATTTCCGACAAATCGAACCGCAGAAAAATCGAAAATATACTCGGCTATAAGATCGACGACGAACTGATAGCCGAACTTGAAAACGTATTGAATGAATTGCTGGGCAAATCACTGGACGGCGTGAGGATCGAAGGATATAAAGACGTTGTCGACGAATCGGTCTCCAATATTGCAAAACTTCTTCTGTCGCCCGTGACCCTCGTTGTCCTCGGGGTCGTCGCTCTGCTTCTCGTCACGCTTATCTGCATAATCATCCACTCGCTCAGATTCGGGATGCTGTATAACGGCATACCGTTCACTCTCGCCGGATTGTTGTTCCTCGCGACCTATATTGTTCCGGTCGCGTTAGGAGCGTTCAATTCGGTCATACCGATCGGTGCTGTAACGATCGTTCTCTCCGCCGTATTGAAGATATTCCTCTTTATGGGTATCGGCGCAACGGTGCTGGGAGTTGCGTTGATCGTCGCTTCGATAATCGTCGGCTCCAAACAGAAAAAAGCAGTAAAAGCACAGTAAACGTATCAAAAAAGATCCCGCGGCGCCACGCTCCGCGGGATCTTTCGCGTTATACTATATCAACGGTTTTCCGTTTCCAAAAAGCATTTTCTCGCTGTCGGAATACTTAAATCTTATATCAAGCCCGTCCTCGCGGTAACCGAGTTCCGCTTCGCCACCGTAATAATCGCATTCCGCGCATATCCAGCCGTTTATCACGAGATACAGCTTTTCGTCGGACTTCGCGGCAAGTATGTTTCTGCCCCTGAACCTTGCCGTCAAAACCTGCTTTCCGTCGTTTTTATAAAGCCTGCGCCCGGAAGGCTCTTTCCCCGGCGTTTCGGGTCCTTCGGCTTCAAAGGGGATCTCCTGCCGTTCCGGAGCATCGCCGGTCTCGCCGTCCGTCGTATCGCCGAGCTTGTCAAGCTTGTTGTAGGATATCACGCCGGTCGCTGTATAAAGCAGCACGAGCAGGCGCATCACCAGTTCGAGAAGGAAGTTCAGGTAATCGCCGGTGACTATCATCAAAAACAGCACGGATGCAAGATCGAGTACCGTGAACACAAGTGCGGCGAACAGCCACTTTGACGACGTCTTCGATTTGAAATAGCAAAGAAGCAGTGCTCCGTCGATAAGCAGCGACAACAGAGTTCCGAGAACAGGCAGTCCGCTTGAAATGAGTACCGCCATGACCTGGGTGCAGATGAATGACGAATAGGGAACGTACCATCCGACGTCGACCGTGCCGTTTATCGTGAAAATAAGAATATTAAAAGCGGTCAGTATCGTGAAGAACAGAAGATTCCCGCGCGATACTGTTATCCGTAACCGGAGTTTCCTGTAAGAGTCCATATCATACGTCCTTGTTAAGATGCAATGATTATATTACATCCGCCGCGTTTTGTCAATGACCGCCTGCTTTGCAAACCAAATAATGCTTGACATTTTTAAGGGTGCGTGATATGCTTATAGCGTTAATTCAAGCGTATTGACAAGGGGTTTAAAAATGCCGATCAAGATACCGAAAGACCTGCCTGCGGCACAAACTCTTACAAGTGAAAATATATTCGTTATAGACAACGACCGCGCGGATAAACAGGACATCCGTCCGTTAAGGATCGTCGTCCTTAACCTTATGCCCACGAAGATCGTGACCGAGACCCAGCTTTCCCGCCTTCTCGGCAACACTCCGCTTCAGATCGAAATGGAGCTTATGACCGTCCACCGCGAACCGAAGCATACCTCAAAAGAACACATGATTACCTTTTACAAGACCTTTGAGGAGCTGAAAGACAACTATTACGACGGTATGGTCATAACCGGTGCTCCCGTCGAACAGCTCGAATTCGAGGAAGTGGATTACTGGAACGAGCTTTGCGCGATCATGGAATGGAGCAAATCCCACGTTTACAGCACCTTCCATATCTGCTGGGGCGCACAGGCGGGACTTTATTATCATTACGGAATAAAAAAGATACCGCTTGACAAAAAACTTTTCGGCGTGTTTTATCACCGCGTCACGCATAAAAACTCGATACTTTTCCGCGGCTTCGACGATGAGTTTTTAGTCCCGCATTCCCGCCACACCACCGTTGACAGGGAACAGATCGCCGCCGAACCGCGTCTGAAGATACTTGCGGAAAGCGAAAAAGCCGGCGTTTTCGC
>JAGAAM010000164.1 GCA_017615235.1 Clostridia bacterium | reverse complement strand
GACCTTCAGACCCTGCGCGACGGAGATATGAACGAGATCACCGACGCGGGCGTATGCCACGTCGGCGGGAAAAGATTCTTTTTCGGTGCGTTCCGGAAGACGGCTTATCTTTTCGACGTGTGCGGCAACCGGCTGGCGAAGCTTTTCAACACACCGGAAGGCGCAAGGCTTACCGATTTTCTGCCGGTTACGCCGGAGTTTTACGCGGCGTGCTTCGAGCAGAACCGGATGAGGTTCGTATTCGTAAACGACAACGGCAAGGAATCCCGCGCGACGGTACCGCCGGGATCGTCGCTTCGGATGCTTTTCGCAGGAGAAGACGGCATCTACGCCCTTTTCGGGACGAATTACATCTATAACCGCATAACGCGGATATATTCTTCCGGAGTTCTTGACCTTACGCCCGCTTGTGACACTTGAAAAATATAATAAACTGTGATATATTCTTATCGAGGTGAGAAAATGACGCCTGTTTTTACCGATAAGGAACTTATTGACAGTTTGATAAGACCGCGCGCCGAAGAGACGAGCAAAGGCGATTTCGGCACGCTTTGTATGCTGTGCGGCAGCCGGTATATGACCGGGGCGGCTCTGCTTTCCGCCACTGCGGCTTTGAGGAGCGGAGTCGGTCTTTTGAAGTTCATCGGCAGCGACGCTATGATAAAAAGGATGCAGAAGTTCATCGCGGAGCCGGTGTTCGTCCCGATCGGAAAAGCCGATCTTTCGGCGTGCTCCGCCTTTCTTTGCGGATGCGGCATAGCACGCGAATACGACGGATATATAGAACCGCTGCTCTCGGAGTGCGAAAAGCCATGCGTTCTCGACGCAGACTGCATAAACTTTATTTCCGGGCATATTAATGTTTTAAAGGAAACGCATTGCCCGGTGACCGTCACTCCCCATCCCGGCGAGATGGCGCGGCTGACCGGAAAGACGGTCGCGCAGATACAGAACGACCGCGTGAACACGGCGGTATCTTTCACCGAAGAATACGGCTGTATCACGGTTTTGAAGGGTCACGGCACGGTGATCGCCTGCCCGGACGGGAGGGTATTCGTCAACACGACCGGTTCGAGCGCGCTTGCAAAAGGCGGAAGCGGCGACGTGCTTGCAGGTGTGATCGCATCGCTCTGCGCGCAGGGTTACGGTCCGGCGGACGCCGCCGTCGTCGGCGTTTATCTCCACGGGCTTGCCGGAGATATGCTTGCGGAACGGTACGGCAAAAGCGGAGTTATACCCTCCGACCTGCCGCCTGTGATCGGAAAACTTCTGGGATAAAGGCGTTTCCTTCGAGATTATCGAAAGGAACGTTTGATTTGAAAACAAGAATGATCGCGGTATTTGTACTGACAGCGGCGTTGGCGCTTACTTCCTGCGGCTCTGTTCCCGGCGAAAAGGCGGCGCGGTCGCTTCAATTCCCCGCCGAGCTCAGCGTGGAATGCGCAGGCGCGGGTTTTGTGATGACCGCGGACGGGAGCGGTTACACGGCGGAGTATTACTCTCCCGCCGAGCTTGACGGGATAACCGTCGCCCGCGGCGAAGAAGGCGCAACTGTGAACGCCGACGGGTTCGCGATCGACTGCGGACCGGGATTCCCGGCGGTCGAAGGGCTTTACAGGGCGCTTAAAGCGATCAACGGCGGTGCGGCATACCGCGATACACAGGGAACGCGAGAATATACTATTGACGAAACGGCGATAACGGTGTATTATGAACCGGAGAGCGGGATCGTTACGAATATAATAACGGAGGAAGCCTTAAGGCGGTTCGAATACCGCGTATTAACGGCCAGACACAATGAAAGAACGGGTAACGGCGAAGATAAGCGTTGAACGCATACGCCGAAACTATGAACATATAAAAAGTCTCGTCGGTGAAAGCCGCGTTATGGCCGTCGTCAAAGCCGACGCCTACGGACACGGCGCGGCGCGCGTCGGCAGCGAGCTTTTTGATTGCGGCTGCCGCGATTTCGCCGTGGCGTGCATAAGCGAAGCGCAAAGCCTTGCCGAACACGTAAAGGGCGCCAATCTGCTTATTTTAAGCCCGACGGACGTTTCGCTCGCAGACGAGATAATATCCGGCGATTTCATTCAGGCTGTCGACAGCCTTGAATACGCGAAGGCGCTCGCAGCAAAAGGCGAAGTCCGAGTCCACGTCAAGGTCGATACCGGAATGTCGCGCATAGGGATCTACTGCCACCGCGACGGTGACGTCGTTCCCGCCGCAGACGAGATCGAGGCGATATCGAAAATCCCCGGCGTTACGATCGAAGGCATATTCACTCATTTCGCCGACAGCGACGGCGAAGGCGACAGCTTCACACGGAGCCAGTTCTCGGTGTTCAAAACCCTTACCGAGGAGCTTGACCGGCGCGGCGTAAAATACGGAGTGCGCCATTGCTGCAACAGCGCGGCAACGATAAAATACCCCGAAATGCACCTCGATATGGTGCGCGCAGGCATAATCCTTTACGGCCTTATGCCCTCCCCCTTCGTACGCGACGGCGCGATACTCCCGGCGATGAAGCTTTCCGCGCGCGTCTGCGCGGTACACGAGCTTAAAGCCGGCGACTGCGTTAGCTACGGCTGTACTTATACCGCCAAAGAGGACACGAAAGTCGCGGTGATCTCGATCGGTTACGCCGACGGATTCTCACGCGTGTATTCGGGAGTCCCGGCGATAACCGTCAACGGCAGGAAATACGCCACGGTCGGAAAGATCTGTATGGACCTTTGTATGATCGACGTCGGCAAAGACGGGGTCTGCTCCGTCGGAGACGAGGCGGTGATCTTCGATTCCGCGGAGGATATCGAGGCCCTCGCGAAAGCCATGGGCACCATCAATTACGAAATTCTCTGCTCTTTGCGCAAAAGAGTTTTGCTTGAATACATATAAAGAATACGCTTTTCATCCCGCCGCCGCTGATTACGCGGCGGCTTTTTTGTTTATATTTAATAAAAAAGCCGCGATGCGGGACTTGTGTTATACATTTTCAATAAAATTGAATATTTTGCAAAAAACTATTGACAAAACAGCGTTATGCGTGTATAATTACTGCATAATATTCAAGCGCACGGAGAAAACGCCATGAACAAAGCGGATATAAAAAAAGTAGTGCTCGCCTATTCCGGCGGACTCGACACCTCGATAATCATCCCCTGGCTTAAGGAGAATTACAACGGCTGCGAAGTAATCGCGGTGTCTGGCAACGTCGGTCAGGCCGACGAGCTCGACGGCCTTGAGGAAAAGGCGATAACGACCGGAGCTTCCAAGCTTTATATACTCGACCTCACCGACGAATACG
>JAGAAM010000163.1 GCA_017615235.1 Clostridia bacterium | reverse complement strand
TGAATACAGCGGACTTACCGTTATGTCCGCGATGGGCTGCGGCCATCAGAAGGGCAATTCCGAGGAATTCGAAAAACTCGGCATCGAGATCAACCTCCTTCCGAAGCTTTACGTTATGACAGTAGTCTGGGACGAAGACCTCGACGACATCCTTGCGGAGATAGTCAGCAAGCTTTCCACCGGCACGATAGGCGACGGCAAGATATTCATTTCCACCGTCGACGACGTCGTGCGTATCCGCACCGGCGAACACGGCAAGAACGTACTGTAAAAGGAAAAACGCACTGTAAGGGAGGGGAGACCCTTGGAGGATAAAAAAGAAATAATAAGGCTCGAAGGCGTTTCGAAGACCTTCGACGGCACCCAGATCCTTCGCCCGACCAACCTTTCGGTCTACGAAGGTGAATTTCTCACGCTGTTGGGGCCGTCCGGCTGCGGCAAGACCACCACTCTGCGCATAATCGCGGGGTTCGAAACTCCCACCTCCGGCAAAGTGTTTTTGGAAGGGAAGGACGTTACAGACCTTCGTCCCTACGAGCGCAACGTGAACACGGTGTTCCAGAGCTATGCGCTCTTCCCGCATATGAACGTTTATAACAACGTCGCTTTCGGACTTGTCGAAAAGCGTATGAAAAAGGCGGAGATCAAGGAACGCGTCACCGCGATGCTCCAGCTGGTCCAGCTCGGAAAGATGGAAAAGCGCAAGCCATCCCAGCTTTCCGGCGGTCAGAAACAGCGCGTCGCCATCGCAAGGGCGCTCGCCAACAGCCCGAAAGTTTTGCTGCTCGACGAACCTTTGGGCGCTCTCGACCTCAAGCTTCGCAAACAGATGCAGCTCGAGCTCAAGGCTTTGCAGAAAAACCTCGGCATAACGTTCATCTACGTTACTCACGACCAGGAAGAAGCCCTTACCATGAGCGACAGGATCGTCGTCATGAAAGACGGCAGATACGAGCAGATCGGCACCCCGCAGGAGATATATGAACGCCCGGCGACAAAATTCGTCGCGGACTTCATCGGCGAATCGAACATCTTCGAATCCAGCGTGGTAAGCGAAGAAAACGGCATGCTTACGCTCATGATGGAAAACGGCCACGTCAAAGCGGCGGGAAGCGGGTTCAAGACCGACGAGATAGTATATCTCTGCGTCCGTCCCGAAAACGTATATATCGCCGAAAGACCCGTCGAAGGCTTTACCCTTAAAGGCTTCGTCGCCGATAATATCTACGTCGGCTCGACCATAAAGACCGTCGTTGAACTCCCCAACGGCAACATAACCCGCATCAACATCCATCCGACGGCGAAAACGCCGGAGATCGGCGCGCTCGTCAATATCTGCTGGAATCCCGAAAAAGCAGTCGTTATGCACACCAAAGAAGACAGAATGTACGACGCCATCGAAGACGCCGTGCTAAAGAACTGACGGTGGTTTTGTGAAATGAAAAAGCAAAAGACCTCCCGCAATCGCGGCGAGCTCCTGCTTATGGTGGGACCGACCGCGATGTGGCTGCTGCTGTTTCTGCTTATTCCTTTGGTATACGTCGTCTATATAAGCTTCTGTCAAAGAGGTATCGGCGGCGTAGGCGTAAAGGACATCGATTTCAGCGGCAATATTTTCGAAAACTACATAAGCATATTCACCAACAGCCTGAACCTTCAAAGCACCCTGCAGTCGCTGCTCATGGCATTCGAGACCTGCGCCATATGCCTCGTCGTGGGGTATCCTTTCGCGTGGTTCCTCTGCAAACTGCCCCGCAACGTCCGCGGTATCATGCAGCTTTTGCTGATACTCCCGTTCTGGGTAAGCGCGCTTTTGAGGCTTAACGGCTGGGTCAATATAATCCGCGAGACCGGCGTACTGAATACCGTGCTTACTGACCTCGGTATAATAACGGAGCCTTTGCAGCTCCATTATACCGACGGTTCCGTGCTGCTCGGTATGGTCTACTGCTTCTTCCCGTTTATGGTGCTTCCTCTGCAGACGAGTATTTCAAAGCTCGACCATTCGCTCATCGAAGCTTCTATGGACCTGGGCGCGAAGCGCATAAGTACCTTCCGCCGCGTGATACTTCCCCAGACCCTCCCCGGGATATTCGCCGGTACGATCCAGGTATTCATCCCGAGCCTCGGCGCCTATTTCGTAAAAGAGATAATGGGCGGACAGAGCGTATTGCTCGGCGACAGGATACGCGACGCCTTCGGCACGGCGAGGAACTGGCCGCTCGGAGCGGCTTTCGCGGTGATACTTATAATCTTCACCCTTATCGTTCTTAAAATGTATTCAAAAGTCGGCTCGCTCGACGATCTTGCGTGAGGTGGGATATGAAAACTGCACGCAGATCTAAAAGCGGACTCCGCTTCTATCAGTACGTTTTTATCGTACTCGTATATTTGTTTATCTATCTCCCGATCTTTTCCGTTGTCCTCTATTCCTTCAACAAGAACCCCGACAACATGAAATTCGTCGGCTTCACCTTTGATTATTACGGAAAAGCGCTTTCGGGAGGCCCTCTGCTTGAAAGCATGTGGACTTCGGTGATACTCGCTTTGTGCGCCATGGCGGTCTCGGTCGTTATCGGCACGCTTGCGACTATCGGGATGTACCGATATGAATTCAGGCTGAAAAAGTATATCAACGCATTGCTTTATATCCCGCTCGTTATACCGGAACTCGTCATAGGTATCGCGTCGCTGACCGCTTTTTCGAAAATGGGCGTACCCATGGGGTTCATTTCGATGCTGTTCGCGCACGTCACCTTCTGTATCCCGTTCGTCATCATCACGCTTCGCGCGCGTATCGCGGATTTCGACAGATCCGTGGAGGAAGCGGCGATGGACCTGGGCGCGAACCGGTGGCGCACCCTCTGGCGCGTCACTCTGCCGATGCTCGCTCCCGGTATCGGCGCAGGTGCGCTGATGTCGATCTCGCTTTCCATCGACGACGTTATCATAAGCAGCTTCCTTACCGCCGCCGGTCAGGATACCTTCCCGGTGAACATTTACGCCAGGGCAAGGTCGAAGACCACGACGGATATATACGCGATCTCCACGATGCTTATGGTCGCAGTGGTACTGATCGTCGTCGCTTATTATATAATTAAACGGATCTGGCGCAAAAAGCACCCCGATTGAAAGGATACCGATAATTGAAAGCCGAAAAAATCGTTGTCGGAAAGATCTATCTCTCCGACGGGACGGGTAAGACCGCGGAAGCGATGGCGATCGCGGACGGAAAAGTCGTCGCCGTCGGCAGGGAAGAGGAAATACTCGCTTTGCGCTCCGAAGGGACGGAGGTCATCCGCCGCGAAGGGCTTGTGATCCCCGGCATCACCGAAGGGCACGCCCACGTCACCGGCGCGACCGAAGAACTGTTCGGCGTCGCGCTCGGACACGAGGAAGACCCTTCCGCTTATCTTGAAAAGATCGAAGGATATATAAAAACACATCCCGGCGTGAAAGCCGTTATCGGCAGCGGTTACGACAACGGCGTTTTCGGACCGGAAGGACCGAAAACGTGCATGCTCGATACCGTGTGCCGCGATGTCCCCGCGGTGATGATCGCCTCCGACCACCATTCAAGGTGGCTCAACACGAAAGCGATGGAGCTTGCAGGTATCACGAAGGATTCGGTCTCGCCGCTCAACGGCGAGATAGTGCGCGATCGCGGCGGAAATCCCACCGGCTGGCTGAAAGAATCGGCGATGGCGCTTGCCAACCCGGTCATCCCGGCAACGGAACCCTCGGCGTACGCCGCCGCGATAGGCCATTACCAGCAGATCGCGCTTTCCTACGGTGTAACGAACGTCTTCGAGCCGATGTTCGATCCCTTGCGCGATTACTCCGCGAGGGCGGAAGGATACCGCCTTCTTGACAAAAGCGGCGGGCTTTACCTCACCGCAAGGCTCGGTTACAGCATCGAGGCGGACGACGACGCGGAGCGCGCGTTCGGCGAGATCTTATCGATAAAAGACCGCCTTTCCGACTGTGAAAACGTAAGCCTTACGACAGCAAAATTTTTCGCTGACGGCGTTGTCGAATGCCACACGGCGTATCTTTCACAGGATTACTGCGATACCACCGGCGACAGGGGGATCCCGACGATGAGCGGCGACGAGCTTACCAAACTCGTCCTGCGTTCCGTCGAAAACGGGCTTGACGTCCATATCCACGTTATCGGCGACGCCGCGCTCGATATGGCGCTCGACGCTTTTTCGGCGGCAAACGTCGTTTACGGCGAAGGGGAAGCGGATCTCCGCGGCGCCGTCACGCATCTTCAGATCGTGCGTCCCGATCAGATCGAAAGAATGAAAAACACCGGCGCTTACGCCGTCACAAATCCTTACTGGCACTATTTCAGCAAAGTATATTACGACGAACTCGAACTGCCGTACCTCGGCGAGGAGCGCGCTTCAAAAGAATACCCGATGCGCTCGCTTGTACAAGCCGGCGTTCCGGTATCGGTCGCAAGCGATTTCCCGGTCACCACTCCGCCTAACACCATGCAGGCGCTCGGACTTATGGTCACCCGCCGCGATCCCGCGGATAAAAACGCGCCCGCGCTGTGCCCGGGCGAACGTATCGCGCTTTGCAAGGCTTTGGACGCCCTTACGGCGGGCGGAGCGAAACAGCTTCGGCTCGACGGACGCAAAGGCAAACTTGTTCCCGGTATGGACGCCGATTTCGCCGTGCTCGACCGCGATCCTTTCGCGATCCCTCCGGAGGAGATATGCGATATATCCGTGGACGAAACTTATATATCCGGAATATTAAGATATAAAAAATAAAATAATAAATACCGCAATGCGCCGAAGGCGCGAAAGGAGAAAACAATGAAAAAAGTAATCTGCATCCTGCTTGTCGCTGTGTTTGCGTTTGCCGCGCTTACCGCCTGCAGCAAGAGCGAAACCAAGAAGATCTACCTCTACAACTGGTCGGATTATATGTCCCAGGAAGTCCTTGACCTGTTCAAAGAGGAATACGGTATCGAAGTCGTAGTCACTACGTTTGAATCCAACGACGAAATGTTCGCGAAACTCGTTGCCGGCGGAAACAGCGGCTACGATATCGCCGTTCCCACCAACTTCTACATCGAAGCTATGCTCTCCGCCGATCTTATCGAAGAGCTTGACAAGGACGCGATGACCAACCTCGGGAACATCGACGAAGCTTATCGCAATATGTCCTACGATCCCGAAGGCAAATACACCGTTCCCTACATGGGCACCGTCTGCGTCTGGGTCGCCGATAAGGAAAAACTCGCGTCGCTCGGCGTCGAGATCAACAGCTATGAAGACCTTCTCAACGAAAATCTCAAAAACCAGATCCTTATGACCGACGACAGCCAGGGCAACATCAGCATCGCCCTTACCGCCTGCGGACTCAGCGAGACCGACGTCACGACAGAAAACGTCGGCAAAGCGAAGGAATGGCTCCTCAAGCTCAACCCCAACGTGAAAGCTTACGATATCGCCCCGAACGTCCGCGATTCCATGCTTCGCGGCGAATCCGCGGTAGCATATATGTACGGCGGCAACGCGGTCCAGGCCATGCTTGAAAACAAGAACCTCGAAGTCGTACTGGAAGACAAGCCCTGCTCGCTTTCCGTCGATACCTTCGTCATCCTCAAAGGAACTCAGCACAAGGAAGAATCCGAACTGTTCCTCAACTTCCTCCTCCGCCCGGAGATCTCCGCTATGCTTACAAAGGATTTCCCGTACGTCAGCTTCAACAAAGCCGCCGTCGAGAAAATGGATAAAGAACTTGCGGAAAACCCGCTTATCGTCCTTTCCGAAACGATGAAGAAGAACCTTTATCTCATCCTTTCCTTCAACGCCGACATCATAACCGCCGAAGTCGACGCGATGACCGAAGTCAAAAACGCCAGATAACGTATGAAGACCTGCGTTAAAACCGTCGCTCTGCTGCTTGTCCTGATCTTCGCCGGCACTCTGCTCGTTTCCTGTACGCCGAACCTTATCGGCGAATGGAGCGGCGAATATGAATACGAAGGAAAGCAGTACACGAAAAAACTTACCGTCAAAGAGGACGGCACCTACGTCATTTACAGTTACGAGGGCGAAACGCTTTACAGCGTAGAATCCGGCTCGTGGGAGATCGACGGAATGAAATTGAACTGCTATGAAAAAGGCAGCACGTCTACGATTCTGACCTTCGAATACACCGACGGCAAACTCGTCAACGGCAAATACGTGGTCCTTACAAGAACATAATCAATTAACGAACAAAACCGGCTGATCGCTCAGCCGGTTTTTTCTTTACGGTTAATACTTATCTTCCTCCGGGGCCTCCGCCGCCGGGACGTCCTCCGCCGGGGTTGCTGTTACCCGATGAGCCTACGGTAGCAGAGCTTTGAGTCCAGCTCAGCACCTCCGTGCCGGAATTCGTCAGTTTGTACCCGCCGCCGAGTTCGAACCTGTCGGAAGATATCCAGCAGGAGGAATAGGAAGCCGGGAGGGTAAAGGCGACGATCTCATTCCCGTTCGAGTCGGAAAGGACGTAATC
>JAGAAM010000162.1 GCA_017615235.1 Clostridia bacterium | reverse complement strand
ATAACGGGGTGTGGCTCAGTTTGGAGCGACCGCCGAGCGCCGTCGGTGACGGATGCAGCGAGGCGGGCGATGCGCAGTGACCGGGTTTTTGCGGCGAAGCGAAAGCGAAGCCGGACAAAAACACGAGTGTCACAAGCCGGCGAGATAAGTTATCAAATTTAATCCGTAATCGAATAAAACAGTCTGTAATAACGGGGTGTGGCTCAGTTTGGTAGAGCGCTTGGTTCGGGACCAAGAGGCCGCTGGTTCAAATCCAGTCACTCCGACCAAAAATCCGTCGGCTATGCCGATGGATTTTTTATCCATTGCGAAAGCAACGGTATATCATCAGCCAGGAAGGGCTGTATCTCATCACGCCGCGGACGTGAATGACCGATCCTGCTTTCGCTTTGTTGATATACAATTCCTGCGGAATCGATGAGATACAACGGTTCCGCCGTTGATTTTTGTTCGCTCACACCGCAAACGCTCCAAAATTGTACCATACGGAGTTTTCACCATGACGGATTACGCCAAAAAACCGAAATTTCATTACCGGCCGGCGAAAGGGTGGATAAACGATCCGAACGGGCTGGTTTACTTCAACGGGGAATACCACCTGTTCTATCAGCACGCCCCGGATCACGAGATCCCGTGGAAACAGCCGATGCACTGGGGACACGCCGTAACGAAGGATTTTCTGCACTGGGAGGAAATGCCGGTCGCGCTCCGCCCCGGCGAGCCTTACGACGGCGGCGGATGCTGGTCCGGCACGGCGATCGTAAAGGACGGCAGACTTTATCTGTTCTACGCTGCGATATCCGCGGTCTCGACCGCCGCGGTCGCTTTTTCGGACGACGGGATCCGCTTTGAAAAATATCCGCGCAATCCCGTGATCGCGGCTTATCCCCCGGAAGGCGGGCCCGATTTCCGCGATCCCGCTGTATGCCGTATCGGCGGTGAATACTTCTGTGTGATGGCTTCGGGCGATCCGGAGAAAAAGACGGGAAACCTTTTGCTTTATAAAAGCGAAGACCTTCTGAACTGGGAATATTCCGGCGTCATGTGCGAATGGGAAAACTGCAGATACGCCGAATGTCCCTCGTTCATGCAGGCGGAAGACGGGAATTGCCTTCTCGCGGCTTCGGTGTGCCCGAACGGGCGGGAGCGCTTTTTCAGCGTCATGTACGGGACTTTTTCCGGCGGAAGGTTCGATATAAAGTATTCCTCCTCTCCCTTCAAAGGTCCCGACCAGTACGCGGGACAGGTGTTCCGCGATCATAAAGGCAGGAACATTCTTATCACCTGGATACCCGGATGGGATTACGCCGGATACGCCGAAAAAGATATTGGCTGTATGTCGGTCCCCTGCGAGCTTAAATGTGAAAAAGGAACCGTGACCGCGTTCCCCGCGGAGGAGGTCCGGGGGCTTTTGAAAAGCGAAGACCCCGCACTCGAACGCACCGCCAACGGCTTTACCGTAAAGCGGCAGGGGAGAGAGCCCTGCGTTTACGAGGGCGGGATACGCGATCTTCAACTGATACGCGACGAATATATCCTTGAAGTCTTCGTCAACGGCGGCGAGGAGGTCTTCTCGATCCTACTGTGACCGTCTCCGCCCCTTTGCGGATATAAAATAATACCGGCTGAAATAAGGAAGCGTTCCTTGTCTCAGCCGGTTTTTTGCGGTTATTCAAAGGTTTTTTCGTACGGTCATTCCGCGCTTTCGTAATCGTCGTCCCTGCCGTCGTTTTTCCTGATACGGTGCGTCTTGCCGTCGCTGCCGAGGTAAGTATTTTCCGCTGCGTAGGGCTTGAGCTTGCCTTCGGCGATCAGTTCGATGACGACTTTCGAGATCTCGGGATCGAACTGGGTGCCGGAGCAGCGCTTGAATTCGCCGGTGATGACGTCAAGGCTGTAAGGCTCCTTGTAAACACGTTTGGAAGCCATCGCGTCGAAGCAGTCGGCGCAGCAGATGATCCTCGCCACGAAGGGGATATCCTCGCCTTTGAGCCCTTCCGGATAACCGGAGCCGTCGTACTTTTCGTGATGCGATTTCGCGCCTTCGACGATCTGCGGGATGTTGGAGATGCCTTTCAGGATCGCGGCGCCGCGGGTCGTGTGGCTCTTCATAACGGCGAATTCCTCGTCGGTCAGCCTTCCCGGTTTGTTAAGGATGCTGTCCGGGATGGCGATCTTGCCTATATCGTGAAGCAGGGCGATGTAGTAAATGTTATCGACCTCGTCGGAGCTCATCCCCATGTTCTGAGCGATCACTTTGGAATAAAATCCGACGCGTATCGAATGGCCGTTCGTGTATTCGTCCTTGGCGTCTATGGTCCTTGCGATCGCCTGGATCGCTTCCACGGTGATGTTCTTGTATTCAAGCTGGCGTTTCAGCGACTGCTTCGTCTTTACGCGGACGAACATCGCCGCTATGAAGAACACCGCTCCCGCCGCGAGAACGGCGATGATAGCCCAGAACCACCACTGCTCGGTGACTTTCTTGCCCTTTTCAAGATGTATTCTGATAAGGTTGGAGCTCTGTCCGTATTCGTCCTTGACGTAGACCTCGAAATCGTAAGCGCCGCCGGGGAGGTTCGTGTAGAACATACTTCTGTTCTCGTTGCTGACCACGGTGAAGTCTTCGTCCACGCCGTCCAGCTTGTAATAGATGGTAAAGCCGTTGTTCGGGCGGAACCCGAGGACGGAAAGATTGAAGGCGACACGGTAGACGTCCTTATCGACGCGGACGTCGTTTCCGTAATACTGAACGCCGTCGAGCTCGACGGAGGAAACGACTATCTTCACGGGAGAAGGGACCTCCCTCGTAAGGTTGAAATCATAGACGAAAATGCCGTTCGTCGACTGCAGGTAGTATTTCTGTTCCTCCTCGTCATAGTAACCGGAGGTGTTGGCTATGATCGGCTGCAGACCGCTCGTCGCGTCGCAGGTCTCGTAATCGGTCAGATAGTCGCCGTCGAGCGAATCCGTGATATAAAGCTGGGTCTGGCTGCCGATAACGTATTTGTATTCCGGTTCGCCGTTCTTGCCGGTGCATTTTATCTTCGCAAGCTCGACGATGGAGCCCTTGATATACGGGATGGTTATCTCCTTGGAAGGGGCGTTTTCGTCCCTCGTATCCATCCGGAAAAGACGGCTGTTGAGCGTATAGTATATGTAATCGCCGTCAACAAGGAATTTAAGCCGGTTCCCGGTGATGTTCTTTTCGGTCGGGATCTCCGTCACTTCGGTAAACCCGTCGTCTATGACGTACAGCCCCTGGGTCCTGTCGAACATGATCCTTCCGTCGTTCGTCCTGTTGATATAAAGAACGTTCGATCCGACGTTCATGACCGAAAAATCCGTCCCGTCGAAACGCATTATGCCCCTCGTATATCCGAGCGCAAGATAACCGTCGAAACTGCGCATCGAACGGATGTAAGGGGTAAGGGAAAGGTCCGGATCGCCGACGGTCTTCGCGATGTGGCTCCGGATGTAATCGTGATCGTAGATCACGACCGTTTCGGCGGCGGGATCGTATTCCAGAAGCCCTATGCCGTAAACGGCGAAATAGATCTTTCCGTTGAATATCTCGACGTCCTTCGGAGCGTACGAGAAAGTGTAATTGTCGTCCCCGTGCGCTTTGCCTTCCTCGGTCTTTTTGTCGGCGTATTCCCCGACGGTCTGCATTATGACGTTGTCCGGCAGGATCATATTCTGTTTCAGGTCGTATCTGTATATCCTCGTCGCCGCGACGATGTAAAGGATATCGCCGTATTTTTCCACGGCGTAGACGTTCCTGTCGAACGCCGGCGGTTCGCTTAAGGACTGCCATACCGGATCGTCGAAGAGCAGCTCCGAAATAGCGTTTTTCGTGATGATCGACACGCCGGACGCGCCTATGTAATGCGAAGCCACCCAAAGGTTGCCTTCATAGTCCAGCATAAGGTCCACGAGCTGGCTTTTGTTTTCAAGATCTCCCGCCGAGGTGACGACGGGTTCGCCGGAGCCGAGATCGACGCAGTAAATCCCTTCCTTTTCGCAGGCGACGAAAAGCAGGCCGTCTTTTTCGGAATACAGCATCTTGTTGACCTGGTCCGAGATAGTGATGTCGTCAAGCCTTTTGCCGGTCTTCATGTCGTATCTGTATATGATGCCGCTGTCCTCCGCCATAAACAGATCGGAGCCGTAGGAATATATTTCAAGTATCGTCGAATTCTGAAGGAGCTCGTTTCCGTCTTTGTCGTAAACTCCTTCGATCGTCTGATAATAATACTGTCCGTCAGTAATACCGAGCGCGATATCGCGGACTTCTTTTCCCTCCGTGCCCGGGATCGCGGTCTTCGTTCCGTCCGCGATATTATATATCATGCCGCCGTTTTCCGTGGTGCAGACATAGATAAGCCCGTTTTTCGCGTCGAGAGTTATATCGCTGATAACGCCGGCGCCTGCCACCAGCGGCGCGAAACGGTTGTCCTCGTATACGTAAACGTATTCCGAAGTGGCGACGTAAAGCGTATTTCCGTCCGCCGCAAGCGCGCGTACGTTGATGACGGAATACTCCTGACCTTCGTATTCAAAACTCTTATAAGTCACGAATCCCTCGGAATCGTATCGCGTAAGACCCGAATACTGCGCTATCCAGACGTATCCGTCCCCGGTCTGGCATAACGCCTCCGCCCCGGAAACTTCAAGGTCTACGGGGATCTCCGTCTTGTTGTTCATATAGGATTCCGCGCTTGTTTCGATCCCGAAAGCGGGGAACGCGTAAAGCGCCGTCAGACACAAAAGGACAAAAAGCAAAAACCTTTTTTTCATATCCCGATCCTTGTGAATCAATTTTTTTGGCTGCCATGGCGATATTATACATAATTATTATAAAAAATGCAAGTAACGTCGCGAAAAAAGTGCGGCTAAAGGCGGTTTCCGCAAAAAGGGTTGAAAAAACGCGAAAAACGTGATATAATATATCAAATATTTAATTGACCGGAACACCCGCAAAAACGAAAGAAAGGAGCTGTGAGAAGTGCATTCGATAAGAACGAGAATAACCGTTTTGACGGTCTGCGCGATAATCGTCGCGCTGACGGTGACCGCCGCCGTTGCCGCAGTTTCGATAAGGAACCTCGGCGACAACAGCTCCAAGGAGATACTCTCCAACCTCTGCGCCGCGGGTGAAAAGGACCTCGATTCCTATTTCGAAAGCGTCGAGCGTTCGGTAAAGATAATCTCCGACCTTGCCGATCTCGACCTTGAAAACACAAGCCTCGACGACCTTGACAGGCACATGGAAAAGGTCAGGACGGTATTCGAGAAGACGGCGAACAACAACCCGAGCATTAAGACCTATTATTACCGCGTCGATCCCGAAGTCCCGACCGACGAGAAAGGGTTCTGGTTCGTGAACCTCGACGGCGCGGGATTCACCGAGCACGAGGTCACCGACATTACGCTTTACGACACCTCCGATCAGACGAGCCTCGTATGGTTCACCGTACCGAAAGTCACCGGCAAAGCGGTCTGGCTCCCGCCTTATATCACCGACAATCTCGACGTTTACGTGCTTTCCTATAACGTCCCGATCTATAAGGGCGATATGTTCATCGGCGTTATCGGAATCGAGATAGACTATACCACCATGGCTGAAGTCGTGAACAGTATCACGCTTTACGAGAACGGCTACGCCTTTATAAACGACGGCGAAGGGAAGATCATCTTCCATCCGCATATCCCGGAAGCCGATCTTATCGCCGGAAAACAGCCCACCGTTCCGGACGGACTTATCAGCGAGGACGAGCACGTCACCTATACCTACGAAGGCGTCGAAAAACGCGCCGCCTGGCGGACGCTCGAAAACGGGATGCGGCTGAACGTCTGCGTCCCGACTTCCGAGATCGACATCGAATGGCAGCGGCTTATAATCATTATCATCGTCATTTCGGCGGTGCTGCTCGTTATCGTTGCGTTCTTCACCGAGCGTTATATCGGCCACATCACGAAACCGCTCGCCGAGCTTACCGAAGCCGCGAACGAAGTGAACAAGGGCAATTACGATTTCAAGCTAAGCTATAACAGGGACGACGAAGTAGGCATCCTTACCAAGACTTTCAGCCGTCTTATAGGCAATCTGAAGGTCTATATCAGCGACCTTAACAGCCTTGTCTACGCCGACGCGCTGACTTCCGTCCGCAACAAGGGCGCTTTCGACGTCCACGCGCGTGAGCTCCAGACCCGCATCAACAAACGCGAAAAGGGGCTCGAGTTCGCGATCTGCCTTTTCGACTGCAACGACCTTAAACACATCAACGACGAGCACGGTCACGACAAGGGCGACGTTTATCTCAAGACCGCCAGCTCGCTTATCTCCCGGGTGTTCCACCACAGCCCGGTGTTCCGCGTCGGCGGCGACGAATTCGTCGCGATACTCCAGTACGACGATTACAAACGCCGCGATCAGCTTTTGAAGGACTTCGAGAAGAGCAGCGCGGATATGCGCAAAGCCGCCGAAGGCGAATGGGAACGCGTCAGCGTGGCGATCGGCATCGCCGCCTACGATCCGGAGACCGACGAATCGGTCGACGACGTGCTCCGCCGCGCCGACAAACTCATGTACGAAGATAAGCGCATAAAGAAGGGTACGGAATAATGGGAAACACGTTTTATTTTGACTGGGAAGTCCAGCTGATGCAATGGATCCAGTCGTGGCTCGGCCCCGTCGGCACGGCGATAGCATCTGTGTTCAGCGAGATGGGAGAACAACTGGTCTGCGTTGCGGTGCTGGGCTTTTTGTACTGGTGCTGGGAAAAAGAATACGGCAAGTACGTAGGATTGAACGTGCTGGTCGGCATAACCCTCAATCCCATGATAAAGAACATCTT
>JAGAAM010000161.1 GCA_017615235.1 Clostridia bacterium | reverse complement strand
TTGAACATATTGAATACCTTCTCCGGGATCACGCAATCGTTGAACGAGATATTGTTCCCGGTCGCAAGATCGACCGCCGGATCGATCTCGTCAAGCCCGTACGGGGTGACGCTGCAATCGTTGAACGCGATATTGTTCCCGTCGCCTAACCTTTTCGCGATAAGCGCTGCCGTCGCGGCAGAGATCGAGCAGTCTTCGAACACAATATCGCAGCCGTCGAATCTGTTGTGCTCATCCGCAAAGACGCGCCCGATCCAATCCCCGGTCTGGGAATCCGCGCAATCGGCAAAGCAAAAGTTGCAGCCGTCGCCGATCTTGCATAAAAGCATCCTGAACGCCGGAGTCGATAATACCGTGTCGGAAACGGAAACGCTGTAGCCGTCATTCATTCCGCCGGGATCGCCGAAATCGCCGTCTTCGGAGGCGAACACAACTGTTTCGTTGATTTCAGAGCTTTCGCCGTCTTCGATCTTTGAAAGCATATTCGCAAAAGCGCGTTCGTCAAGCACCGTGCTTTCGCAGCTTTCGTCTTCGTCGGCGTGATCTTCGTCTTCATCTTCGCCGTCGTCTTCGTCGTGCGTATGTACGGACGCGACGGAAACTTTTGAAAAATCAACGTTTGTCAAAGCCTCGTTCGCTTTTTGCGTCGCTTTGCGGACCATCTCGGATATCATATCGCCGAGATCGCCTTCTTTTTTCGTTTCCTGCGAAGCGGCGATCACGCCGCGCCTTTCAAGCTCTTCGATAAGCGTTTTTGCTTCGGAATAACCGATCCCGAGCTTGCGCTGGAGCAGCGAAGTCGTAACTTTTCCGCCGTTGCTTTGAGCGATCTCTTCCGCCTTGCTGAAAAGCGCGTTTTCGGCGCCGGACCATTCGTCATAGGAAATATCCGCAAGCCCTGCGTATATTTCCGCTTCCGCGGGAGTGTCGAACGTGACGCGCCAGCCCCTTGCGTAGACGTTGATCTGGAACTCCTTGCCGTCACGGGTGTTGTAGGGCAGTTCGAATACCCTTAAAAGCCTGCCGTCCGGCAGCAGTTTGGAAATCGCGGGCTCGAAAGCGCTTTCGCCGATCGGGTAGATGGTTTTATCATCCCAATCGAGAACGTCGAAGATCGAACAGCGAAGATCCGCAAAGACGTTGCGTTCCTTGTCGCAGGTCACCTCGATACGGAACAGATAATCCGTATGCGGCTCGAGCGTTTTTTTGGCTGTGATCCAGGCATCCGTACGGTACATATAGTTGTCGTACGTCTGCCCGGCTCCGGGGTTGTACGTTTCAAGCGTGAAAACCTCGTGAGGTTTGCCGTTTTTGGTGACGAACATACGCCCGCCGAACTTTTTCGATCCCGGATCGAACCGGAACTCCCTTGCGTTGAAATCTATTATCTTGCTCATAAAAAAATACTCCTTGTTATCAATTTGATTGACAACGGACGGAGCACGAGTATGCAAAAGACGTATGGTATTGCCGCCGGCATACTCTGCCCGACCGCTTTTTATAAGACCTTTCGCCCTTTTCGGGTAAGTCGATCCTATTACGTTACCTTTTGCATCCGTTACAATAATGTTTTTTTCCATGGGTGCCTCCCCCTTTGTAACCGATCAAGATATTTAATTGTTTTGTGACCTGCGTTTTTTTCTATGGGTTTCTTCCCCGATCACACTTTTATGATAACACGCGGTTTCGCGTTTGTCAAGGAAAAATTACCTTCTCTTCCTTTCCCTTTCGCCGCGGGTGGTGCCGCGCAAGGCGGAAAGCCGGTCGTCGCTCGAGGAACGGAAAGACGAAAGCATGGATTCAAAGTCGTCTTTGCGGCGCTTCGGAGCGTGATCAACGCCGCTTTCCGGCATACCGATAAGCGAAAGCGCGATCCTGTTCCCTTTGATCCCGATTACGGTGGCGGTGACGGGATCGCCTATCTTTACCGCGGAAGCAACGTCTTTTACGAACCCGCGCGAGAGTTTGGAGATATGTATCATTCCCGTTTCACCGTCCGGAAGCGCAACAAAAGCGCCGAACGAGGTTATCCCTGATACGGTACCTTTAACTTCCTCGCCGACGCTGTATGCCAATATTTATTTCCCCTTTGAGAGTTCAGTTCGCTATGTCGTTATAAAAGATGGTCTCGCCCTGCTTGCGGTAGCCGAGCTTGTCGCGCGCGATCCTTTCGATGAAATCGTCGTCGATCGGAGTGGCGATACGGAGTTCCAGCTCGTCGATGCTGTCCTGGATCTTCTGGACCTTCTCGACGCGCTTGTCGCGTTCGGTACGGAGGCTGCGTATCTCCACCTGAAGGTTGATAACGGAGATAAACAGAAAAACGAATATGAAAACGAAAGCTATTCTTATTATTAAATTACTGCGTCTTATGTACTTCTTTTTCATTCTTGTTTTCCTTATGGCGCGGAGTGTGCCCGAACCCGCTTTTCGCGGCGCGGAGCGTTGAGCGGCAGTAGATAAAAGTTGAAAGCGACCTTTCGATGCGTTTCAGAACGAGCAGTAAAGACCTTGCCGCGCTTGAAACGATCCGTTTCAACGCTTCGGCAAGCCGAAGCATCGCGGCGGTGACGATCCGCCCGGCGGTCTTGCGCCAGACGTAAAACCCGGCGGCGGCGATCGCTATCGCGTAAAGCCTGACTTTGCCGTTCACGGTATTGAAGAACAGCACCGAGAACACGGCGGAAGAAAACAGGCAGAACAGCAGATCGGTGACGAATACGGCGATCCTGCCGGAACCGAATACCTTCCTTGCGACCCTTACGCAGTCATAGACGGCGCAGAGGAAAGCGCCAGTCGGGAACGACCACAGCGCAAGTATCAGCCCGCCGTCGGGAGAATTGCTCATTTCCCGAACAGACCGAACCGCTTTTTGCGGGGAGTCCCGTCGAAATAGACCAGCGAATCTATCCTGCCGGTAACGCAAAGTTCGCCGTTCTCGAGCGAGAGGTTTTTGACCGAAAGCCCTTCCCCGCCGATCTCCAGTACTGTGTCGCCGACAGCGAGGCTTACGAGGTTTTCATCGAAACTTATCACGTCGTCGACGGCGCACACGCGAAGCGAAGAGCGTGAATCGAGATTTACAGAATGGCGAGAATTGTTCATAACGTCTTTCCCTTCCGCGTTTTCACAATAAAACTATACGCGGAGAGGAGAAAGATTATGACAGGACCTCGTACATTTCGGAGGATTCGTTCTTGCGGACGTTTTCCGCGACGGAAAGGACGCGGAAGCGCATCGTTTTGGCGCCGAAGCGTACCTCGATCTCGTCGCCGACGGCGACGTCGCAGGAAGGTTTCGCCACCCTGCCGTTGACCGAAACGAGTCCTTCTCCGCAGGCGTCGTTGGCGACGGTGCGGCGTTTTATTAGCCTGGAAACTTTAAGGAATTTGT
>JAGAAM010000160.1 GCA_017615235.1 Clostridia bacterium | reverse complement strand
TCGGCAGTATCGGTAAGGGCGCGAAAGGCTACGTCTCGGATATAAGCCTTTACGGCTTCGCTCTTGATTACGCTCCCATCATTATCAACCGCAACCTCGCGCTCAACCGCCCGGTCACCGTTTCCGGGCTTGAAGTGAACGACGGGCGTTTCACCGCGCCTCTCGCCGTGGACGGCAATCCCGACACGCGCGTTTCGTTTGCGCGTGACAAGGACGAGCAGTGGATGATCGTCGATCTCGGCGACGTATTTGACGTCGATCATATCGTTATCGATTTCTTCCAGCAGGTCACTTCCTACGACGTATTCGTCTCGGTCGACGGCAAGGAATACACAAAAGTCTACGGCACCACCGAGGGCGTTGAACGCGCCGAAAACGTCACCGACGACATCTCGCTGCCTCAGGCGTACCCTGCGAGATACGTCAAATACGTCCAGAACAAGCGCAACTATTACGAATCCTGGAACGCCTATTACAGCGGCGGTATCTCTGAATTCAGCGTCTACGCCTACGATCCGGCGAGCTACGATCCGCTGATCGAACAGGCAAAGGCAAAAATTGACGAACTTAACGGTACTGACGAGGCAAAACGCCTCAAATCGCTGGTTTCGGAGCTGAAAAGGTACCGCAATTCCGATTTCGTATATAAAGCGAATATCGAAAGGATCGTCTCCGATATCAACGCGCTGCTTGAGGATAAAATACCCGACGAAAGCGAAGATATCTCCGAGACCTCCGTTGAAGGATACGGAGAAAGCGGTCTTTCCGGCGGAGCGATAGCGGGCATAATCGCCGCTTGCGCGGCGGCAGCCGCGGGTATCGCGTTCGCGGTCTTCGCGGTCGCCAAAAAGCGCAAAAAGAAGGACGGATCAGCCGAATAACGCGGACCTTTCCTCCGCAAAAAACCGATTATCCTCGCCCGTGACGGGGTCGTAAAGCGAAGAATAGCAAAAAATGCAGTAACCTTCGGCTTTAGGCTCCCCGCCGATCGCTTCGATCGACCTGGCGAGGATATCCTTTTCGTCGCGCCATTCGTATTTTCCGTTCTCGCCGGCGTGCGGATCCGCCAACCCCTGACTGCCGAGCACGCATTTAGCCGCCGACAGTCCGATATAAAGCTTCGACGTACGGTTTTTCATCGCGTCCGCCCAGTCGGAAAGCACTTGTTCAAACGGGCAGCAAGCGTTTTTGAACCCGAAATACAGTTGCGGCATTATGTAATCCGCATAGCCTTCTTCCGCACACCATTTATAAACGTCCGCGTACCATCCGTCGCGCAGGGAATAGATGTTCCCTGCGGGTGAAATGCCGAATGTTTTGCCGGGGAACTGATGCACGGCGGTGTAGATCGCCTTCACGTTCCTGTCGATATTATCCCGCCGGAAATCGCCGATATCGGCGTAACCGCTTGCCAGGAATTCTTTCGAATCGTCAAGCTCGAACTCGGTCGGATAGAAGTAATCGTCGATGTGGATCCCGTCGAAACCGTACTTTAAAAGTATCTCTTTCACACCCGCGGCGATAAGCTCCGTGGTCCCGGAATACGCCGGATCAAGGTATAAAAGCCCGTCTTCACCGCGTTTTATCACGCTTCCGATACGGTCTTTGTATTTAAGTATCGCTTCGTCTCCTTCGGCGTTCAAAAACTCCTTTTCGGAGCAGAGCCGGAACGGATTTATCCAGGCGTGAACCGAAAAACCGACCGCTTTCGCTTTGCTCAGGAATAACTCAACGGCGTCGTAATCCGTCTTTCCGCCGTAGACTCCGGCGACGTATTTGGAGTTCGGGAAAATTTTACTGTCATAAACGCTGTCGCCGTTCGGGCGGATTTGCAAGAACAACGTATTGAATCCGTCGCGTTTGAGGTTGTTTAACATTATGTCAACCTTTTGCGCGTAGTCGTTTTGCTCCCTCTGCTTCGATTCGTCGCGCCATATCGGATGCATATCGAACTGTGAGATCCAGATGCCTTTCATTTGTACGGTTCCGCCGGTCTCTTTTTCCTTCGCGTTTCCTCTTGTGAACCATATGACATTATAGTTTCCGCTTCCGGCCGCGGCTGTCTCTGTTCCCGGCGCCGGAGTCAGCGCCGAGCAGGAGCATAGCAGAAGACCGATCAGCGCCAGAGCAAGTATCCTTTTCATTGTTTTCACCGTTATATTATTATTTGCGCGTTCGCGTATTGATTCTTATCGAGGTATAACCGTGCCTGACCTTTTCAACGATGACAATTTAACAGATATTCTCGGCCGTTTTGAACAAAACGGTTTTTCGGCGTTCGTCGTCGGAGGGGCGGTGCGCGATGCGCTTCTCGGCAGGGAAGTGAACGATTACGATATCGCCTCCTCCGCATTGCCGGAGCAGGTGAAAACGCTTTTCAGCGACTGCACTGTCGTTGATACCGGCATTATGCACGGCACCGTCACCGTCGTGTTCAAGGGCGTCGCTTACGAGGTAACGACCTTCCGTTCGGAGGGCGGTTATTCCGATTCAAGGCACCCCGATTCGGTCGCGTTTTCAAAAAGCGTGCTGACCGACCTCGCGAGGCGCGATTTCACGATAAACGCGATAGCGTATTCGCAAAAAGCCGGACTCGTCGACCCGTATTCCGGGCGTGAAGACTGCAAAAACGGAGTCATACGCGCTGTCGGAGACGCGCGCACCCGCTTTTCGGAGGACGCTTTGCGGATACTTCGCGCTCTGCGGTTCTCTTCGACGCTCGGTTTTACGATCGAAAAAGGCACCGCCGACGCGATCTTCGAGCTTGCCGATAAGATTAAATTCGTCTCGCGGGAGCGCGTCTACGCCGAGCTTCGCGGTATCGTGACCGGCGGGAACGCGCTTGAGGTCATCGAAGATTACAGACCGGTTGTTGAAAAGATCGCGCCGGCAGAAAGCGATATTTCCGCGCTCGACCGCCTGCCTTGCGAAGCAGCGATGCGCTTTGCCTGCCTTTTCGGAAAGAACGCCGTCGCCGCGCTGCGATCTTTACACGCCGATAAAGCGACTTCAACGCTTGTCTCGTATTTGGCCGATTCAGAGCCGATCCCCGATACCGTGACCGGTGTAAAAAGGTTCGTTTCGCGTTACGGAAGGGAACTTTCCGTAAAGATCGCGCAATACCGCCGCGCGACGTACAGCGAGGACGAAGACCGCCTTACCGAAAGCGTAGCCGGTTCCGACGATTGCCTTTCGATATCCGAACTGGCGGTGAACGGAGTAGATTTGATAAACCTCGGCATCACCGGAAGATCCGTAGGAAACGCGCTTGGATACCTGCTTGATAACGTTGTTGAAGGCGCTTTGGAAAACGAGCGCGAAACGCTTATCGAAGCCGCGAAAAAATATGTTGACATTACGCGCGAATGATGTTATAATTCAATCCGTGCCGCGAATGCGGCAAATCGCTGGTGTGGCGCAGTGGTAGCGCAATTGATTCGTAATCAATAGGCCGAGGGTCCGAATCCCTCCACCAGCTCCAAAAAATATGCGCCCCGTGCGGGCGCATTTTTTTGATAATCAATGGGATTCGGACGGGTCGGGAGTGAAT
>JAGAAM010000159.1 GCA_017615235.1 Clostridia bacterium | reverse complement strand
TGAATATCATCGCCTCCTCCAAGGACCGCAATTTCGCCTATATCCCTCACGTTACGGAGTTCTCGAAGGACGCCGATTACGTTCACATCTGCTATAACAACACCATCTTCGGCACCGTTTACGATTATATCCCGGAGACCGGCGATATCCCGCTCGTCGCGGATATGTCCTCCGGCATCCTCTCCCGTCCCGTAGACGTCAGCAAATTCGGCGTTATCTACGCCGGCGCTCAGAAGAACATGGGCCCCGCCGGCATGACGCTCGTCGTCATTCGCGAGGATCTCGTCACCGGCGCGCGCGAAGGCACTCCGGTAATGCTCGATTACAAGGTCCAGGTCGAGAACGGATCCATGTACAACACTCCGCCCTGCTATTCGATCTACGTCGCGGGTCTTGTCTACAAATGGCTGCTCGCCACCGGCGGACTCGAAGAGCGCGAAAAGATCAACCTCAAAAAAGCCGGGATGCTTTACGACTATCTCGACAATTCCAAACTTTTCAGACCCACCGCGGACAAAAACGTGCGCTCGCTCATGAACGTCTGCTTCGTCACCGGCGATCCCGAAAAGGACAAGGCGTTCTGCGCCGCCGCCGCGAAAGCCGGCTTCGTCAACCTCAAAGGCCACCGCTCCGTCGGCGGTATGCGCGCATCGATCTATAACGGCATGCCGGTCGAGGGCGTCGAAAAGCTCATCGACTTCATGCGCGAATACGAAAAGGAGAACGCATAAATGGCAAAGATCAAACTTTACAACAAGATAAGCAGGATCGGGCTCGACGTTTTCGACCCGGCTAAATACGAAGTAGGCGAGAATATCGAAAACCCGGACGGCATACTCGTCCGCAGCGCCGCTTTGCACGACGAACCTTTCGGCAAAGACCTGCTCGCGATCGCGCGCGCCGGCGCGGGTGTGAACAACATCCCGATCGACCGCTGCAGCGAAAACGGCATCGTCGTTTTCAACACTCCCGGCGCGAACGCCAACGGCGTCAAGGAGCTTGCCGTCGCGGCTCTCCTCCTTGCGTCGAGGAACATCGTCGGCGGTATCGAATGGGCGAAGTCCTTAAAGGGTCAGCCCGAGGTCGAAAAACTCGTCGAAAAAGGCAAAAGCAAATTCGTCGGACCGGAGCTTAAGGGCAAGACTCTCGGCGTTATCGGTCTCGGCGCCATCGGCGGCATGGTAGCCAACGTCGCCTACGGCATCGGTATGAACGTCGTCGGCTGCGACCCGTACATCACCGTCAAAAACGCCTGGTCGCTCTCCCGCGCGGTGCGCAAGGCGGACGATTACGACGCGATCTATTCCGAAAGCGATTACGTCACCTATCACATCCCGTCGCTTCCCTCCACCAAGGGCATTATTAATAAAGAGAACATCTCCAAGATGAAAGACGGCGTGAGGATAATCAACCTCTCGCGCGGCGACCTTTGCAACATCCCCGATATGCTCGAAGCTCTCGCTTCCGGCAAGGTCGCTTCCTACGTCACCGATTTCCCCTGCGAAGAGCTTTTGGGGGTCGAAGGCGTCGTCTGTATCCCGCACCTCGGCGCTTCCACCCCGGAATCGGAGGACAACTGCGCCGTTATGGCGGCGGAGGAGCTTGTCGATTACATCGAGAACGGCAATATCCGCAACAGCGTGAACTATCCGGAGATCTCGCTTCCCCGCAATACCGCGAACCGCGTGATCGTCCTTCACGAGAACGTGCCGAATATGCTTTCCCAGATCTCCGGCGAGCTTTCCGAGGACGGCATAAACATCGAGGCTATGATCTCCCAGTCCAAGGCTGCGAACGCGATCTCGATCTTCGAGACCAACGACGCGCTCAACGATACCGTCATCGCCGACATCGCCAAGATCAACGGCGTAGTCAGAGTGCTGGTGAGATAATTCAGAATTAAGAATTCAGAATTAAGAATTATTTTATTGATACGTTATACCGTAAAACAAGCCGCGGCGATAAAAGTTGCGGCTTGTTTTAATGAACAATGAAGGAAGGGGCCTGCCCTTCCTTTTTTAGTGCGTATTTACGTTTCAATCCACTTTCGGCAAAGTCTTGCGGTAAGCGGCGAGTTCTTCGTCGGTGGAGATGTAATCGTTCATTTCGTATTTATGGAACTTTACGCATTAAATATTTATACTTTTACATATTGATATTAATTTTTTCCGTGATATAATACTTTAAAGTAATGTTTTATGCGCGTACGCGCGTTTTTGAAACATAAAGAAAGGAGGCCCCATGTAACAGCATATGATCTGTTCTATGGCGAAAAAAAGAGCTTTCCAACTATGCGCGCACACCCTTCCGTTTTAAAAACCGACACTGACACAAAGAAGGAGTAAACCATGATCTTCAAAACCAAAACCGCTTTCCGCCCCCGCATTATCAGAGTGGTCGCGGCGATAGCGATACTTGTCGCGCTTGTTCTCCCGCTTTGCGCAAGCGCACATTACGCTACAATTGACGATTACAACGTGTTGACGAAAAAAACCTTTTCAAACGTTTCGTACAGGGTGTATCAACTGAAAGGCGATCAATTCGAACTTACCGACGCGGAAAAAGAGGAAAGAAAGTCAACTGCTATGTCTATAGTTTCCGGTATAGTTGAATACAACGAGTACGGAGACAACCGGAATACCGCATCCAACTATTTCAACTGCCATAACTACGCCTGGCAGACCGGAGCCAATAAACGCTTGTACTGGCTTAACGACGGCTATATCAACACTTCCAACCCGCAGGACGTCGCCGTTTGGATCAAAGATCCTCATACGCATCAGATAACGACTCCCGTTGCGGGATGTATTGTTGTATACATCCGCAACAATACAGCGGTGCATTCCGGTATTGTCGTTTCGGTCAGCAACGGAGTTCCTACTCTTATACGTTCAAAATGGGGCAATTCCTGCATTTTTCTTCACGCCCTTTCCGGAGTGCCCGGGGGTTACAAAGAGCCAAATGGAACAGTGAACGTAAAATACTATACCGTCGATACCTCGCACACGCAGACAAACGTTTACGGAGTAAATAACAACCAGCACCACAAAGGCGGCTGTTCGGTTTGCGAAAGAACCGGGCTTTCCTTTTCACACCACTTCACTTATACACCCGCGGCGACCCCTTCCGCCGGTCACAACAAATACTGCGCCGACTGCGGCGAGACATACGTTGAAGGACATACCTTCAACCAGGTCGGGGTATGGTACACCTGCCGCTATTGCGGATATAAAACCAAAAATCCCGGCGGACAGGTATCCAAAGGCGATTAAGCTGAGAGGTGACGGAAATGTATAAAAGATTAACAGCGATTTTACTGACAGTGCTGCTGATGATCGGTGTTTTTGCTCTTTCATCCTGCGACGACACTTCGCGGGAATCCGCAGACCCGTCGGAAGATGAAATATCTGATTCTTCTGATGTTTCGGAAGAACTTTTAGTATTCAAGGACCCGCGTACTCTAAGTCCTGAAGACCGTGCGTTTCAGATACTGTTAAGAAACTTTTCTATGTCGGTGGCAAGCGGACCGAGTATGTATATACAAGACAACTGGGTGCTTTTTGAAGTAACCTACTTTCCGCAGCATCCGCCGTTTTATGAAAAGGAACCGACGATCCGTTTCCTGGATCCCGCTACCGGGAATGAACTTCCGGAGTCCCGGATCAAACGGACAAGATGGATCCCGGAGTGGGATGAATGCGTCGACGAGGACACTATATACTACTACTTTTTAGAACCGAGTAAACCGGGAGAAGGACAAGTGGCAGACAGTCTATATATTGCGGTACATATCGGAAGCATAGCCGACGTGATCATCGAAACCGAAGACGCCGACACTCATCACAGCTATTATTTCAATTTCAACGAACATATCATGGGGTACAAGCAGCGACATCAAATGGGATTCGGGAACTTTCCCGATCTGCCGGTCGATTACGATCCGGATAAGTACGAACATATTTGGTGAACAATGCGGCAGCCGTCTTTCGACGGCTGCCTTTTTAACAGATAAAAAACCCCCGAGAGCAAGCGGGGGCGCGCAGCGAAAATCATAACGTGCGCGTCAGCGCACTCATGACTGTAAACTTAAAAGGAAGGGAGCACCCCTTCCTTTTTTACGTTGCGGGTTTATGTCTCGTTAGATGTTTCAGGGCGGGCGAGCGTAATGCCCCAAAAACGCTTCGCGTTTTCGGGGACCCCCGTACTCGCCCGCCGGGAGAGTACACAGCAAATTATCACTGTAATACCCGTCAACCGCGAACGTAACACAGAATTTAAATAAAAAAAGAAGAAAAGCCGTAAAACGGCTTTTCCTCCTCAATTATTCATTATTAATTATAAATTATTAATCATCCCGCGCTCACATTACCTTCACAAAAAACCTTCTCTCGCCCTCGCCGCGGGTATTCATGAATCCGCATTTCTGAAGCACGCGGATCATCCTGGCGTTGTTCGCCGGGACCTCCGCGTAGACGCGGGTGAGCGACATCTGTCTTTTGGCGAATTCCAGAGCGAGTTCGAGCGCGTCGGTGCCGTAGCCCTTGCCGCGCAGGGTCTCGTTGGCGATAAGGAGGTAAACGTCGCTGCGGCGTTCGGAATAAATCACGCGCGGGAGCTGGATCATCCCGACGATCTCGTCGTTCTTCGTGAATATCCCGGCGGCGGGGCACCAGTCGGCTTTCTCGTTGAGCGCTTCGAAAAGCGCGTCGGTCTTTTCCTCGTCGTATTCAAAGGTCCTCGCGTTGCCGGGAGTGACCGCGTCCGGCAGATATTTGCGCCAGAGCGCGCGGTGTTCTTTCTGCGTCATGGGGCGCAAAACAAGAGTCTTTCCGCTTATTTCGATGTCCATTTTTCCGCTCCTTTATTTCAAAATATAAGCCGCCAGCAGGCGATAGGTGTTTCTGATCCCGTCGATATGCGTTCTTTCGTAACCGTGGCTGTTCGCCGTGCCGAAACCGATCGCGGCGTGCCGGACGTCGTAACCGATCATGACGTTTACGTCGGCGTCGGTGCCGTAATGCGGGGTGAAAATATCCATCACGAAGTCGATCCCGCCCTCGATCGCCGCTTTGCGAAGCTCGTTGGTCATCTCCCAGTGATAGGGGAAGCGCGAATCCTTCGCGAAGACCGATACCTTTCTTTCGTCGGAGGTCTGGTCGGGTCCCGTCGGCGCGATGTCGACGGCGAGCACGTCTTTCACGTCGCGCGGCATATACGCCGTGCCGTGACCGATCTCCTCGTAACCGGCGAAATAGAAGTACACCTTGCGTTCAAGATCTTTTCCTTCGTCTTTTATCGCCTTCATCGCCGCGAGCATCAGCGCGACGGCGGCTTTGTCGTCGATAAAGCGGGATTTTATATATCCGCCGGAAAGCGTGAAGCGCGGTTCGAGCGCGATCACGTCGCCGGTCGCTATGCCGTATCCGGCGACGTCGGCGGCGGACTTCACGTCGAGGTCGAGCACCACGCAGACGTTGGTGCGGAAGTCGGGAAGCTCTTTGCTCAATTCGTCTTCCGTGACGTGGACCGAGTTCGGAGTGCGGCAGACCGTGCCGGTATAGACCTTTCCGTCGCGGGTGTGGACACGGACGTTCTCCGTCACGCAGTAAAAGGGATAAAGCCCGCCGACCGCGCAGACGTTCAGCGTGCCGTCGGCGTTGACCTTGCGGACGTAAAGCCCGATGTCGTCGAAATGCCCGGTCACGCAAAGCGGATCGCCTTCCCCGCCGAGCGTCGCGATCACGCCGCCTTTGTGCGTGACGGCGTATTCGTACCCGAGCGCGTCGAGCGTGTCGCAGATAAATTTCTGTATTTCCTCGTACTGCCCCGTCGTGCTGTCGATCCCGATCAGCTTTTTAAGCGTTTCGAGGTAATACTGTTCGTTGAAAGTAAGGGTTTTCATTGGTTTTTACTCCTTTTGTTCGCAAACAGTGACGCGTAAAGACCGCGTTATACTTTGTGTTTTCTTATCCAGTTCAAAGTATCTTCGTACTTCATTCTTCCGTCGGCAATGCCCAGTCCCAAAGCGACGACTTCGGCGTCGGTCGCTTCGACGCGGACTCCGTTGAGCTCGAGAAAGCTCAGCATAACGTAAACGCCGATGCGTTTGTTGCCGTCGACAAAAGCGTGGTTCGACACGAGCGAACAGCATATACGCGCGGCTTTTTCCTCCTTTGAGGGATAGATCTCCTCGCCGCCGAAGGTCTGGAACGCGCTTTGAAGCGCGGAATCGAGCAACCCTTCGTCGCGTACTCCGGTTCCGCCGCCGGTCGCCTGCGCCATAAGCTGGTGGAGCAGTTTAACTTTTTCGCTGTCAAATCTTATCATTTCGCCAGCTCCCTGAACGCCCCGATGTATCTCGAAAGCACCCTTTTGGCGATGATATCGATCTTTTCGTCTTCGGTCAGGTCAAGCAGCCTTTCGTTCTGTTCAAGGTCGACGACGACGTATTTCGGCTTGTTGTTTTTAAAGACGACGGCTTCGCCTTCCCGGTCCGCCGCGCGCGCCACCGCGGAAAAGTTCTGGTTCGCCTGAGTCATCGAAAAAATGACGTCGGTATTGATAAACACTTAAAACACACCTCAAATTAATAGTACAAATTCATCCTATTTTTATTATACTCGCTTTTTCGCGGTTGTCAACCCCGTTATTTCTTGTTTCCTCAGGGGACAAAAAACCATGAAGTTTAGAGTTATGAACGCCTTCGGCGTTTTTGGCGATATGTTTGCTTGCGCAAACGCGATATATTGCTTCGCAACGCGATATAGCGCGCTTTCGCGCGCCGCGATATACGCTCGCGCTGCTCGCGTGTTATTCACGTCCGGAGGGCATATCGCATCCGGAGGATATATCGCTTCCCGAAAGGGAAATATCGCAAATCCCGCAAGGGATTTATATCGCTCCCGCATGAGCGGGACAAAAAACCATGAGGTTTAGATTTATGAACACCTTCGCGTTTTTGGCGATATGTTTGCTTGCGCAAACGCGATATATTGCTTCGCAACGCGATATAGCGCGCTTTCGCGCGCCGCGATATACGCTCGCGCTGCTCGCGTGTTATTCACGTCCGGAGGGC
>JAGAAM010000158.1 GCA_017615235.1 Clostridia bacterium | reverse complement strand
TCGCAAGCCTTATCACCTTCCGCGAGTACGTCAGGCATAACCCCGGCAAGACCGGTTATTATATCCTGAAATTTTCGCTGTTCAATTTCGCTTTTCTGGCGATAATGCTCGGATTTATGCTGCTTTACAACCGCCTGGTCTACGCCTGATATCGTCAAAAAAACGAATAAAAAAGTTGAGTACTTCCTGCCCTCAACTTTTTTGCTGCCCAGTATTGCCGTTTTCCGTTCAGTTCCTGTCAAACGCCGGGTTGAACGCGTAGAAGTTCTTGTAATCGAGATTGTCGCGTATCACGCGCATCGCGTCGCCGAAGCGCTGGAAGTGCACGATCTCGCGTTCGCGGAGGAAGCGGATCGGGTCGGCGACGTCGCGGTCGGTGCAGAAGCGCAGGATGTTGTCGTAGGTCAGGCGGGCTTTCTGCTCCGCAGCCATATCCTCGCTTATATCAGCGATCGGATCGCCGGTCGACTGGAGCGACGCGGCAGTGAAAGGCACGCCGGATGCCGCCTGCGGATAGATCCCGGTGGTATGGTCGACGAAGTAATCGCCGAAACCCGAATCGAGAATCTGCTGATCGGAGAGGTTCCGCGTGAGCTGGTAGATTATCGCGCTTACTATCTCCATGTGCGCCAGCTCCTCCGTGCCGATGTCGGTCAGCACGGCGGTCACTTCGCCGTAAGGCATAGCGTAGCGTTGGGAAAGATAGCGCAATGCGGCGCCGGTCTCGCCGTCGGGACCGCCGAGCTGGGACATTATGAGTTTCGCCAGCTTCGGGTCCGGGTTCTTGATGTTTACCGGGTACTGAAGTTTTTTGTCGTAAGTCCACATATCTTAATCCTCCCGGTTCTGCCAGGGCCATTTTCCTTCGACCCAGGTCCAGCCTTTCGCCGCGTCGGCGCCCGCCGTGCCGGAAGTCAGCGGACCGAAGTCGCGTTCGTATTCGGCGGTAAGCTCGTTCGCGGCTTTCATATATTTCGCGTGCATCGAAAGCGCCTTCGCGCTGCCGGGGTGGCAATCGAGGTAAAGCGCGCATTCATGCGCGGCGAAGCAGTTTTCGCGGATCCTTTGAAGAAGCGCGTCTTTCTGGAGTTCAGCCATCAGCGCACCCCTTTCTTCCCGCCGGTGAACGGCAGGTCAAGGCAGGCGAAAAGCGTCCCGCGCGCAAGCGCTTTTTCGGGATCGTAAAGGTTCTCGAACCTCTGGAACGGCACGTAAGCCATCGCAAGCGACACTTTTGCCGGGAACGTGCTTTCGCCGGCGGCGCCGTCGGCCGCGCCCTCCGCGGCGTCAAGCTCGTAAGGTATCATAATTCCGTTTCTCCTTTGTTTCGCTTTGGTTTTCGTTCTTTCGCGGTCATAAGACCTGTTGCAGTATATGCCGCGGGAAGGGAAGCGGTACGGAAAAAAGCCTCCTCTGCGTTTTTGCAAAGGAGGCTTGTGTGATAGAATAGCGCGGGCTGATCAGATTATCGATCCTTTAACGAACTCCTCCGCGGACTTCACGCCGTCGATCGCGGCGGACATTATGCCGCCGGCGTGGCCGGCGCCTTCGCCGAGCGGGAACAGCCCCTTGATATTGCTCTGGCGGTCGTCGCCGCGGATTATACGCAGCGGCGAGCTGGTTCGGCTTTCGACGGCGGTGAGCATCGCTCCCGGAAGGTCGAAGCCTTTTATTTTTTTGCCGAACTCTTTGAATGCAAAACGGAACGATTCGATCATCTCCGCGTTGAAAAGCGGAGTCAGGTCGCACATCTTCACGCCGAGCGGATAGGTAGTGCAGACCGCAGGCGCGGAATCGCTTCCGAAAAGCGAAGCGAGCGGCATCGCGGGGGCGGCAAATCTTCCGCCGCCAAGCTCAAAAGCGCGTTTTTCGAGGTTTTTGCGGTATTCGAATCCGGCGAAAAGCCCTGGCCCGAGGTCTTTCGGCAGCACCTCGCAAAGGATCGCGGCGTTGGCGTTCGACCCGGAACGCGCGTGGTAACTCATCCCGTTGGTGACGAGGCGTTCGCGCTCGCTCGCGGCGGCGATGACCTCACCGCCGGGGCACATACAGAAGCTGTAGACCGTCCTGCCCGTATTCGTATGCGAGAAAAGTTTGTATTCCGCAGGCGGCAGGAAGCGCATATCTCCGTTTTCGCCGTACTGCGAAGCGTTTATCAGCGATTGCGGATGCTCGATTCGGAACCCGACGGAGAATGGCTTTTGCTCCATATCGGCGCCGTGCCTGTAAAGCGTTTTGTAAACATCCTCCGACGACTGACCCGTCGCAAGGAACAGGGCGTTCGTCTTTATCTCGCGCTTTTGCGTTATTACCGAAGAAAGTTTTCCTTCCGGCGAAACGGTGATATCGGTCAGGCTTTCGCCGAAAGCGATCTCGCCGCCGAGCGAAATTATCTCCTCGCGGACGTTTTTCACGACTCCGCGCAGGAGGTCGGTGCCGATGTGCGGATGCGAAAGGTAAAGGATCTCCTTAGGCGCTCCGGCTTTTACGAGCTCGCGAAGGACGAACCCGCCGCGGAAACTTTTGTCCCTGACGAGGGTGTTGAGCTTGCCGTCGGAAAACGCGCCTGCGCCGCCTTCGCCGAACTGGATATTGGAGTTTTCGTCCGGTTCGCCGCTTTTGAAAAAGCTTTTTACGTCCTTTTCGCGGGTATCGACGTCGCGTCCGCGCTCGAGCACGATCGGGCGGTATCCCGCTTTCGACAGGCACAGCGAAGCGAACATCCCGGCGGGGCCGAACCCGGCTACGACCGGGCGGATCTCCGGGACCGAAACGGGGGCGGGGAAAGAGTATTCCTCCTCCTTCTCGCAGACCGCGCCGCCGAGCCTTGACGCCGCCTCATTCTCGTCCTCCTGCGCGACGGAAACGTCGACGTTATAGACGAAACGGTTCCTGCCTTTGCGGGAATCGAGCGATTTTTTGCGTATTTCAAAACCGCCGAGCGCGATATCGCGCCCGACGGAATCTTTTATTATGTTTTCGACCGCTTTTTCGGGATCGCTTTGAGGAGCGATCTCAAAACTGACTTTGATCATTTGTTCCTTTTAAGAAATTCGGCGTAGTCGTTGTAAAGTCTGATCGAATCGGGATGTCCGCAGTAAGCCTTTGTGCCGGGCTTGTTGAACATTCCCTGGTATTCGTAAATAAGTATCTCGTCGACGTAGGGCGAGATGCTTGTCATCTGGCGTTCGATACGGGAAAATTCAGCGGGAAGCAGCGCGGAATGATAGACCTGACCCTCGAACTCGAAAACTTCCATATCCGCCCAGAGCGCGGCCCTGCCGGCTTTGTCGTGCGCTTTGCGGAGGTTCTCGTAATAAGCGGCGGTGTCCTCCGGTTTGGACTTCTGAACGCCGATCTCGTCCTGGTAGGCGATGAAATCGCAGTCGAGCGATTCGAGCTGGGAAACGTATTTGTCGTCGGTGATGACGTGGTTCGTGCCGTAGGGCGCGATGAGCATGGTGTGGTTCTTGTTCAGAGTCTTCGAGAACGCTGAATACTCGTTGACGTAGTCGATGAATTCATCGGTGTAATAGGGCCAGATGCCGAGTTCGTCGGGGAGATACCAGCCGTAGAAGGACTTGTAACTGCCGTACTGGGCGTAGATCTGTTCCATCGCCCTGAAAGCGCGTTTTTTGACTTCGGGATCGGTCATATTGTTGTGGGACTTCTCCCAGAAGCCGTAAAAACCGCAGGACATAAAGACCTTTATGCCGTTGCGCTCCGCGGCACGGAGAAGCGCGCCGAGCGGGTCTTTCGCGCCGATGTCGGCGAAAGGATAGATGTCGGTCTTGAAATAGGCGTACGCCTCGTCCTCGTAAACGAGCGAAGAGCAGAGCAGCACTATGTATTTCATGCCGAGGGAAGCGATCTCGTCGACCTTTTCCTCCCATTGCTCGTCGGAGAAGTATTTGCAGATCGGGTTCCAGTATTTGCCTTCCGGTTTGTTGTGATGCGAAAATTCGAACCATGTGCCGGTGATCGGTTTAAGCATAATAAGTCCTCTCTTATCTGTTATTTGAGTAAAGTTTATCATCATTTTCGGCATTTTTCAATAGTTTCCTGTAAAAAGGCGTTGATAATTCGTTTCAATAAGTGTATAATCGATCTGCAGGCGTACGCCTGCAGAAAAATATGAACCTCCAACGGATACAAAAGGAGTCGACCGATGAAAAGGCAAAAGATAATTTCCGCGTTTCTCTCGCTGCTGTTCGCGGTAGCGCCGCTGTGCGCGCTCACCGC
>JAGAAM010000157.1 GCA_017615235.1 Clostridia bacterium | reverse complement strand
CTTTCGCGGAAGTGCTAAATATGGCTATCTCCAAGAGTCCGCCCGTCGCGTCGCTGCTTGCAGGCTGCAAGTATGCGATCAGCGGCGATTCTGCGATCATCACGCTTGCGAAAGGCGGCAAGGCGTATCTCGACAGCAGGGGAGTCACCGCCTTCCTCGAAAAGCAGCTTCGCACCGCGACCGAAAAGCCGTATACTATTGTATATGACGGTGTTACTGAAGTCGAAAAAGAGTTGACGGATGCGGAAATAATTGAATTGTCAACCGATCCGAACAGCGTTGTAAACAAAGATGTCGAGCGCGTATTATTGGGGGGCAATATCACCAAGGCGCCTGTCCCGATGTCTTCGATCAACGAGGACACGGGCAGAGTATGCGTTGAAGGCGATATTTTCAAGATAGACGCGCGCGAGACCCGCGACGGCTCTAAGATCCGCGCGACGATATACGTCACCGATTACACCGCCTCGATCGCGGTTAAACTCGAGGATCTTACTGTCAGATTACAGCATGTGATTGATAAGCTCGCGGAAGGAAAACGTATTCGTGCACGCGGCTTGATGCGCTACGATCGCTTTTTCTGCGACAACTGTCTTTTCGCCGACGATCTGATGCTCATTCCGAAGCAAACGGTGCCTGACACCTCTGAGGAAAAACGCGTTGAGCTTCACCTTCATACAAATATGTCGTCAATGGACGCCGTTACCGACATAAGCGATTACGTGAAGCGCGCCTGCGAATGGGGACATAAAGCGATCGCCGTGACCGATCACGGCGTTGTTCAGGCTTTTCCCGCCGCTGCGGCAGCCGCGAAAAAGCAGAATATCAAGATAATCTACGGCGTTGAGGACTACTTTATCAACGATAACGTTAAGGTGTTTGTCGGAGACGCCGACGTTCCGCTTTCCGGAGATTTCATCGTTTTCGATATAGAAACTACAGGCACCGCGTTTGCCGACGACAGAATCACGGAGATAGCGGCCTTAAGGTTCCGAAACGGCGATATAATCGATGAGTTCACGACCTTCTGCAACCCCGAAAAGAAGATAAGCGAAAAGATCGAGAAGATAACCGGTATTACTAACGAAATGGTCGCGGACGCTCCGAAGGAAGCCGACGCGGTCGGCAGGTTCGTCGATTTCTGCGGCGGCTGCGTGCTCGTCGCGCACAACGCGGCGTTTGACACGGGCTTCATCGCCGCTGCCTGCAAAAGAAACGGCATACCGTTCGAGTTTTCTTATATCGATACCGTGCCGCTCTGCAGGAAATACTATCCCAAGCTTAAGAACGCAAGGCTTGACACCGTCGCGAAAAACCTCGGATACGGTGATTTCCGCCATCACAGAGCTATGGACGACACGAAAGTGCTCGCCGCAATATTCCGCGATTTGACGGAGCGCCTTTCCGCCGACGGTATTGAAAGCACACTTTCGCTAAATGACGCGCTCGAAGGCATGAACACCAACTCCATGCACCGTTTCCACCAGGTCCTGCTCGTCAAGAACAAAACCGGATTGAAGAATCTTTATAAGCTCGTCTCAAAAGCGCATATCGATAATTTCTACCGTCAGCCACGTATTAAAAAGAGCGATCTCGATAAGCTCCGCGAAGGTCTGCTCGTCGGCAGCGCGTGTGTGGAAGGCGAGCTTTACAGAGCGTTTCTCGAGATGCGAAGCGAAGAAGAGATCCTTGAGATCGCCGAATACTACGATTATTTCGAGATACAGCCCGTCGCAAACAACGAATTCCTCATAAACGACGACGATATTACCGCCGTCAAAAGCAAAGACGACATAAGAGCGATAAACAAGAAGATTGTCGAGCTCGGCGAAAGGCTCGGCAAACTCGTCGTCGCAACAGGCGACGTGCACTTTTTGAACCCGCGCGACAGCATCTTCCGCGAAGTGCTTATGGACGCCGTAGGTTATCAGCCTGGCGAGACTGAGAGCGAACTCTATTTCCGCTCAACGGATAATATGCTCCGCGAGTTTTCCTATCTCGGCGAGGAAAAGGCGTTTGAAGTCGTCGTCACGAACACCAATAAGATAGCCGACATGATCGACGTCATAATACCGGTGCCGGATAAAACCTTCAATCCCGCGATCCCCGGAGCGGAGAAGAACTTCCGTGAAAACACCTACGCCAGAGCTCACGAAATATACGGCGATCCGCTTCCGGAAATAGTTGAAGAGCGCCTGGCGAAAGAGGTCAACTCCGTTATTAAGAATAAGTTTTCCGTCATGTACGAATCCGCGCGCCGCATCGTCAAGTTCTCGAATGATAACGGCTATATTGTCGGTTCCAGAGGATCTGTCGGTTCGTCTTTCGCCGCCACCATGGCGGGGATAACGGAGATCAACCCGCTTCCTCCGCACTACGTTTGCAAAAAATGCAAGCACTCCGAATTCATAACCGACGAGAGCGTCAAATCCGGCTCTGAGCTTGAGGAAAAAGCGTGTCCGGTTTGCGGCGAGATAATGATACGCGACGGTCAGGATATCCCGTTCGAGACCTTCCT
>JAGAAM010000156.1 GCA_017615235.1 Clostridia bacterium | reverse complement strand
GAGGTTGTATTTGCTGCTCAGCGCGACTTCAAGGTTGCCCTGGGTCTTCTGCATACTTTCGATCTTGCTGTCGAGATCGGCGATCTCGCTGCGGTATTTGTCGACTTCCGCGTAGTTCATCATCATGAAGAGGAACATGGCGGTAAGTATGAGCGCGACGAAAACGACCGCCCACGGGAACGGCTTTTTGTCGCTCTTTTTCACGCTGACGACCTGGATCGAGCGTACCGCGTGCATATCCGAAGCGCGCACCTGGCGTTTTGCGCGGACTTTTGCGGCGTCTTTCGACGGTTTATTCGTTTTCTGCGGAATATTCGATCCTTTTTGCGCTTCCGCGGAAATCATCATTTCGCTGTTTTTCTTCTCCGGCATTTTTATATCCTCTCACATATACGAAGCTTGGCGCTGTGCGCCCGGCTGTTCGATTCGTTCTCCTCCTCTTTCGGGAGGACCGGTTTTTTCGTCAGTATCTTTACGACCTGCTTCTTGCCGCACACGCAGACCGGAAGGTCCGGAGGGCAGGTGCAGGGGCGTTCGAGCCTCTGGAATTCGTTTTTTACTATCCTGTCTTCGAGGGAATGGAAGCTTATGACCGCCATCCGACCGCCGGGCTTTAAAAGCTCCGCTCCGTCGGAGATCGCTTTCGGGATGCTGTCGAGTTCGCCGTTGACCTCGATCCTTATCGCCTGGAAGGTCCTTTTGGCGGGATGTCCGCCTTCGCGGCGCATCTTCGCAGGGATCGCGGATTCTATCATCTCCGAAAGCTCGGCGGTGGTCTCGATCGGCTTCACGGCGCGTTTTTCGGCTATCCTCGAAGCGATGCGGAACGCGAATTTTTCCTCGCCGTAGTCGCGTATGATACGCGCAAGCTCTTTTTCGGGATATCCGTTCACGACGTCCGACGCGGTTTTGGAAGCGGAAGAGTCCATCCGCATATCGAGCGGCGCTTCTTTCATATAGGAAAAGCCGCGTTCGGGATTGTCGAGCTGATAGGAGGAAACCCCCAGATCCATCAGTATCCCGTCGACTTTTTCGTATCCGGCGTTCGAGACGGCGAAAGCGATGTTTTCGAAGTTATCGCGTACGGTTATCAGTCTTTCGTCGCAAACCGTCTTTTTCGCGTTCTCTATCGCGGCTTCGTCGCGGTCTATACCGATAACTCTGCCTTTTTCGGAGAGCCTTTGAAGTATCAGCCGCGTGTGTCCGGCTCCGCCCAACGTGCAGTCGACGTAGACGCCGTCGGGTTTGATATCAAGCCCTTCGATGACCTCGTCAGGCATCACGGAGATATGTCTGTAATCCATTATCAGAAGCCTAATTCTATAAGCTCTTGTGTGATCTCGTCGTTGCTCGTGAGGCTGCATTCGATCTCCCACTGCTCCGCGGACCAGAGTTCAAGATGTGTACGGTTGCCTACGATCACGACGTCTTTATCAAGACCCGTGAATTCGCGGTATACCTGACCGAGCGTTATTCTTCCCTGTCCGTCGGCGGAGCCTTCGGAAGCGCCGGAATAGAAATAGCGCCTTATGTGGCGCTCCTTAGCCACCGGAAGATCGTCGAGCTTGCTTGTGAAGTTTTCCCATTCGTCGAGCGGATAGATGCAGACGCACTTATCGAACCCGCGCGAAAGCATAAAGACGTCGCCGAGTTTATCGCGAAGCTTCGCGGGGATAAAAAGACGCCCTTTCGCGACGATCGTATGTCTGTATTCGCCGTAGAACATCTTTTCCCCTCCCTTCGGTCAAAGCGCTTTTTGCCTGACGGAACAGGCATTTTCCGGCATCTGTGGGAATTTGTGGTATCTTGCACCACTTTTTGCCTCTAATATGGGATTATTATAATATCTGCACAGAAAAAAAGCAATACCCGCTTTACATAAAACCGGTATTGCAAAAATCCGTATTCGTCATTTTGACATACGCAAAAACGCCTATATTTCAAGGGTTTTCGCGCTTTTACCCCTGCGTTTGCCGTCGAAACAGTGCAAAAAGTTTGTGATTATGTAAACAAACATCCGTTCGTTCGTTTTTATTCCGTTCCATGCGTCATTTCCCGTTCGGTCCACGACACCGGAAGGAAAGCGGCGGAAAAACCAATTTCGGCGTAACGCCGAAATTATCGCTTCGGCTCGTCAGTTTACGCCTGCGCGCGTCTCGTTTTTGCTTTATGGCACAAAAAAGCCTTTCCCGCATATACTTGACTTTTGGCGGAAATAATACTATAATCACGCAGTAAGACGTATTTGTCCCGGAGAGAACCATGAAAAGATTATTTCGCAGGAACGGCGTAATGGACGTGAATATTTTCGCATACGGCAGAGAGCGCATACTGCGAGTGCTGCTGTCTTTTCTGCTCGTCTATATGATAGGCGAACTGGCAATGGCGGTACTGTTCACGATCGCACAGACCAATTATCTGTTGACTCTCCCCGAGATACAAAGCTATTACTCGTCCGGCAGCGCGACCGCCGCTGGATTGACAGAACTTGTCGAATCGATCAAACTCCCGGACTGGTTCAACGTCGTTTCGCTGTTCACTACTCTGGGCACGGTCGCCGCGGTTTTATTGTTCTGTTTGAAGATCGAGAAAAGAACGCCTTTCGCGCTCGGGCTTTCAAAAGCAAAAGCCGCGATCGATTACCCCGCAGGGCTTGTTATCGGCGCGACAATGCTCGGCGCGGCGTTCGGGATAGTCTATCTTTCCGGCGGGGTCGGTTCATTTACGCTCAACGGCGGGATCGACTGGCTTTTCATCGCGCTTATGTTCCTCGGCTACGCCGTCCAGGCTTTTTCGGAAGAACTCGTGTTCCGCGCTTTTCTTATGCCGAAAGCCGCGCGCACCGGCGCAGGGGTCTTCGGAGCGGTTATGATCAATTCGCTCGCATTTGCGGCGCTTCACCTCGGGAACAACGGGGTCGACGCGGTTTCGGTAATAAACGTTTTCCTTTTCGGGATATTCGCTTCCCTTCTGTTCCTGCGTACCGGCAGTATCTGGGGAGTCGCGGCGATACACGCCTCCTGGAATTTCGTACAGGGGAATCTTCTCGGCATCAACGTGAGCGGCGTCAGAACGCCGTATTCGGTCTTTGTCACCGAGCTTTCCAGCAATCTGTTCTCCGGCAGGGACTTCGGGCTTGAAGGCGGCTTTGCCGTGACGATAGTGTTCCTTGCGGGCATCGCGATACTGCTTCCGATCCGCAACCGCGAAACGCCTTGCCGCCCGTTTATTATACGCGGAAAGTTCTTTTCCGCACTCCCGGCGAAAGAGGATTTCGCCCCGTCTTCCGAAGGCGAAAAACTTTGAAAAACAAACAAAAAAAGCCGTCCCTGCTCTTTTCGGGCAAGGACGGTTTTTTGATTTGTTATCTTTTAAACTCCGGGTCGGATTTTCTTATCTCGTTGTCCGTGAATCCGGCAAGTCCGCAAACGCCGCGTTTGATCCTTTTGCTGACGCGGTTCGGTTTGGGGTATCCCCAGCCGCCGAACAGTTTTGTCGGGCCGATAAGCGATCCCGCAGGCGGATCCGAAGCAAGGATATACGCCGCAGAAAGCGAGGATTTCTCCGGCGAATTGAACAACCAGGCGACAGCCGGCGCCAGGCTCTTTACGACCTTCCCGACAGCGTTCGTTCCGAGCGGAGTTATCGCTATCCCGGGGTGGTTCATCATCACGCGGATATTGCTGTTTTCAAGCCTTTTCGCGGTTTCATAACTGTATGAAGCGAGGCAGAGTTTCGAGCAAGCGTACACAGCGAGGCTTTTCTTTTTTTCGCAGTAAAAATCGTTGTAATCGATCTTACCGATCTTATGCGCGATTGAAACGGTATTTACGTAATACACCGGATGATCAAGCGTTTCCAGATACGGAAAAAGCAATTCCGAAAGGTAGTAGACGCCAATGTAATTCGTACCGATGACGAGGTCGTAACCGTCCTTCGTCTTCTCTCCGGGGTGGCGTAAAACGCCGGCGTTGTTGATGAAAACGTCGATATCGGTCCCGCCTTCTTCGATACCGCGAACGAAATCGCGGATCGACGCAAAATCGGCAAGATCAAGCCTCATAACGCTGATCTCCGCGTCAGGATAGTCTTTCAGAAGCGAAGCCTTTGCGGCCTCGGCTTTTTCTGTGTTGCGGCAGGCAAGGATCACCTTCGCACCGAGGAAGACAAGCGTTTCCGCCGTTTTGAATCCCACGCCGCTGTTCGCGCCGGTGATTATCGCCGTTTTGCCGTGAAGGTCCGGACTTCCGTATTCTTTCAGCTTCTTTTCGGTTTTTTCGGATAAGCTCATTTTTGCCTGAACGATCTTTCGATTTACGCTT
>JAGAAM010000155.1 GCA_017615235.1 Clostridia bacterium | reverse complement strand
TACAGAAAGCTGATGAAGGACATCATCAATTCGACGGTCTTCGCGGTTGCACAGAACGAATCGAGACCGATCTTGACCGGCGAACTGTTCATGATCGCCGACAGGACCCTTACCGTTGTCGCACTGGACAACTACCGCCTGGCGCTGCGAACCGAGAAGAACTGTATCTTCAACAACGACAACAACTTTTCGTTCGTCGTTCCCGGAAAAGCGCTTTCCGACCTGGCAAGGATAATCGACCCGACCGACGAACCGCTCACCGTCGAATTCACCGCGAAGTACATCATCTTCAAGCTTGACGACACGGTATTCTTCTCGCGTCTGCTCGAGGGCGAATATCTTGATTACAAGCGCGCTCTGCCGACCAACAACCGCATTTTCGCTACGGTCGACCGCCTTGATTTCATCGAATGCGCGGAGAGGGCTTCGCTTCTGGTCGACGAAAAACTCCACACCCCGCTGAGGTGCAGGTTCGAGGACAACAACCTGAATATCTCCTGTGCGACCCAGCTCGGCAGCGCCGACGACAACATCAACATCAAAAAGACCGGCGACGACATCGAGATCGGCTTCAACAACAAATACCTGCTCGAAGCGCTTCGCGCCTGCAAGGACGAAAAGATCAAAGTTTCGATGTCCAGCCCGCTCATGAGCATGATAATCGAACCCGAAGAACCCGACGAGAACAGCGGTTACACCTATCTCGTGCTCCCCGTCAAACTGAGGGATTAAAAGGATCTATGAGGATCGACCGGCTTTCGGCGACCGATTTCCGCAACGCGGAGCACAGCGAGGTCGCCTTTGACGGCGGCGTGAACGTGATCTGCGGCGAGAACGCTGCCGGTAAGACCAATCTTTTAGAGGCGATATTCTATTTTGCCGCCGGAAAAAGCTTCCGCAACTGCAAGGACCGCGAGCTTATAAGGTTCGGCTGCGACAAAGCCGAGATAGCTATCGGTTTCACCACCGAAAACGGCGTCGAAAAAAAGATGTCCGCGGTTTTGAAAAAGGACGCGAGGCGGGTCATAAAATCAGGCGATTACCGCGCTTTACGGCTTTCGGATTATTTAGGCGAATTCCGCGCCGTGATCTTCACGCCAGACCATCTCAATTTAGTGAAAGGCGCGCCGGAGAACCGCAGGCGTTTCCTCGATCTGGCAATATGCCAGTCGTTCCCGCGGTATGCCGGAACTCTTTCGGAATTCAACAAGCTTATCGCCCAGAAGAACGCGCTTCTCCGCAAAGGTATGGCGGACGACCTTTTGCTCGACGTTTACGACGAGCGCATCGCCGCGCTTTCCGCGGCGGTGACGGTCAACCGCAAAAAATACGTCAAGCGGCTGGAAGGTTCCGCTTCCGGGTTCCTTTACGATATGAGCGCCGGTCGCGAGGAGCTTAAGACCGAATACCACTCCCAGGGCGGGAATTCCGCCACCCAGGAGGAGCTTAAAAGCGCCTACCGCGCGCTGCTTGCCTCCCGCAGGGAGAGCGAAAAAGAACGCGGCGTTTCGCTTTACGGAGCGCATAAGGACGATTTTTCGGTGCATATAAACGGTAAGAACGCCAGGACGTACGGCTCGCAGGGGCAGCAAAGGAGCGTCGTGCTTTCGCTAAAGCTCGCGGAAGGCGAACTTTCCGCCGAACTTACCGGGGAATATCCGGTGTTCCTGCTGGACGATATACTTTCGGAGCTCGATTCCGGCAGAAAGGATTATATAATCAAAAGGCTTTCCGGCAGGCAGGTCATCATCACCGGCTGTGAAAGCGAGATATTCGATATCGCCGGGAAAAACACCGTGCGCGTCGAAAACGGAAGGATCACGCAATGAGGTTTTTACAGCTCGAACAGGGCGAAAGCGTCGATATGAACGAGATCGTCGGCATTTTCGACATAGATACCGCCGGTTCGTCGAAAGAAGCGCGCGCGCTATTTTCCCGCAAGGAAAGCGAGTTCGGCGTGATAAGCCTTTCCTCCGACCTGCCGAAGAGCTTCGTCCTTTGCGATAACGAATTCGGCGACAGGATATATATAAGCGGCCTCTCGACGGAGACGGTGAAGAGGAGAATTAAGAATTAAGAATTCAGTAGGGGCGAGCACTGCTCGCCCGCGTGAGATGACGCAACATATTTGAATAATGTTATAAACAACAACCTCGCTAAGCGTTTTCGGGGCGTTACGATCGCCCGCGTGAGACGGCGCAACATATTTGAATAATGTTATAAACAACAACCTCGCGAAGCGTTTTCGGGGCGTTACGCTCGCCCGCGTGAGATGACGCAACATATTTGAATAGTGTTATAAACAACAACCTCGCGAAGCGTTTTTGGGGCATTACGCTCGCCCGCGTGAGATGACATATCAAATCCGCGTCGCAAAAACAAACAACGGTCAAACAAAACCGAGCAATGCAAAAAATATGCGAAAAAAGCGGGAATATTGCGGGAATTTTACGGGACGAAACACGGTTTGAACGGTGATATAATTATTTCAAAGATCGGAAAAAAGCAATGAAAAAAGCGATCATCTGTATATTTATCGCGGCGGCGCTGATGTTATGCGCCTGCGGCGAAGCGAAGCCTGTCGAATACACGCTGTCCGGGAGTTTTTACATTTCCCCGATAGTCGAAGGGAACGGGAATACGGCGTCGCTGCGGGATCTGCAGCCGGAAGACGGCGAAAAGACGGTCGCGATAATCAAGACCGACGGATTCTTCAAAGCCGTCGCCGAAAGGATAAAAGCCGATCCCGGCAAATACCTCCCGGAGGGAGAAGGCCTTCCCGACGACGTGAAGATCACCGCGGAGGAACTTAAAAACGCCGTGAGCGAACAGGTCATATCCGCCGGATTCGGTTATTACCTCGGGGAAAAAGGCGTCGTGACGCTTTGCTTCACGAGTACCGACAAACGCGTCGTTTATCCCGTGGTCAGCGCGCTGATCGACACGGTCAGATCCCGCCTTTCCGCTTTCGGCAAAAAAGTCGAAATGATAATGACGGAAGAAGTAAGTATAATTAAGAATTAAGAATTCAGAATTCTGAATTCAGAAATACCGGTGTGAAACGTCCCTCGCCTGACGGAAACGATCGTGAACGTAGGGGCGAGCAGTGCTCGCCCGCGTGAGATGACGCAACATATTTGAATAATGTTATAAAAAACAAACTACCGAACCAATACTGTAATAACATGTCAAAAAACAAGCTTCCGATACGCAAGTCAAACCGCAACAAAACCGCCACGGTCTGATTTACAAAACT
>JAGAAM010000154.1 GCA_017615235.1 Clostridia bacterium | reverse complement strand
GATGGAGACGAGGACCTTCCTCGGCAAGAAGCCGCAGAAGATTGAGCGCGACGAGGACGGGAACATCAAGTGTACTCTCGCGCCGCAGATCGAGCTTTCCATGCCGGTCATGTTCTCCGCGATGAGCTACGGCTCGATAAGCTATAACGCGCACGCCTCGCTCGCAAGGGCGGCGACGGAGCTCGGGATACTATACAACACCGGCGAAGGCGGGCTTCACGAGGACTTTTACAAATACGGCGCGAACACGATAGTCCAGGTAGCCTCCGGGCGTTTCGGCGTTCACGAGGATTACCTCGAAGCCGGAGCGGCTATCGAGATAAAAATGGGTCAGGGCGCAAAACCCGGCATCGGCGGTCACCTTCCCGGCGCGAAGATCGTCGGCGACGTTTCCCGCACGAGGATGATCCCCGAAGGATCGGACGCCATCTCGCCCGCTCCGCATCACGATATTTACTCCATCGAAGACCTGCGCCAGCTGGTTTTCTCGCTGAAAGAAGCGACGGAATACGCCAAACCCGTCATCGTAAAGGTCGCCGCGGTGCATAACATCGCAGCCATCGCAAGCGGCATAGCGCGCAGCGGCGCCGATATAATAGCCATCGACGGTTTCCGCGGCGGCACCGGAGCGGCGCCGACGAGGATCCGCGACAACGTGGGCATCCCCATCGAGCTTGCGCTCGCGGCGGTCGATCAGCGTCTGCGCGACGAAGGCATAAGGAACAACGTTTCCCTTGTGGCAGGCGGCTCTATAAGAAGCGCCGCCGACGTGGTAAAAGCCGTTGCGCTCGGCGCCGACGCATGCTATATTGCGACGGCGGCGCTGCTCGCGCTCGGATGTCACCTCTGCCGTACCTGCCAGTCCGGCAAATGCAACTGGGGCATCGCCACACAGCGTCCCGACCTTGTAAAACGCCTTAATCCCGACATCGGCAGCGAAAGGCTTATCCGCCTTATGACGGCGTGGCGGCACGAGATAATGGAGATAATGGGCGGTATGGGCATCAACTCCATCGAGGCGCTCCGCGGCAACCGCCTTATGCTTCGCGGAGTCGGTATGACCGACAAAGAGCTGAGCATTCTGGGAATCTCACACGCGGGAGAATAAAAAATGAAACGTGTATATGTGAATGAAGAATGGTGTCTCGGATGCCATCTGTGCGAATACAACTGCGCTTTTGCAAACTCCGGTCTAAAATATATGGCGGACCTTAAAGGCAAAAAGATTTTTCCGAGGATACACGTCGAAGGCGCCGACAGGATCACCTTTGCGGTGTCCTGCCGCCATTGCTGCGACCCTATCTGCGTAAAAAGCTGTATCGCAGGCGCTATTTCCAAAAAAGACGGAGTGGTCTGCATAGACCGGAACAAATGCGTCGGCTGTCTGACCTGCGTCCTGGTCTGTCCCTACGGCGCGCTCGCGCCCGGCGAGGACGGCGTTATGCAGAAATGCGAGCTTTGCCTTACCAACTCCTGCGGAGCGCCCGCCTGTGTTTCGGGGTGCCCGAACAAGGCGATAGTTTACGAGGAAAGGAGCGAGGCGGAATGAAAAAATACGTAATAATCGGCAACGGAGCCGCCGCGGTCGGATGTATCGAAGGTATAAGGAGCCTTGACAAAGACGGCGTCATTACCGTTATCTCGAAAGAGGATCATCACGTTTATTCAAGGCCGCTGATCTCCTACTACCTCGAAGGGAAGACCGATACCGAACGGATGAAATACCGCGCTGACGGCTTTTACGGGGAGAATCGCTGCAACGTGCTTTTCGGCGAGAGCGCGATAAGGATCGACTGCGAAAACAAAACGGTGGAGACCGATAAAGGCAGGTCCGTAGTTTACGACGCATTGTGCGTGGCGGCGGGTTCTTCGCCGTTCGTGCCGCCCTTCGAGGGACTCGACACCGTCTTAAACAAGTTTTCTTTCATGACGCTCGACGACGCTCTTGCGCTCGAAAAGGCGTTAACGCCGGATTCGAGGGTGCTTATCGTCGGCGCGGGGCTTATCGGGCTGAAATGCGCGGAAGGCATTTATGAACGCGTCGGGAGCATAACGGTGTGCGACCTCGCCGACAGAGTGCTTTCGAGTATTCTTGACGCGGAATGCGCCTCGGCCGTTCAGCGCGGGCTTGAAGAAAAAGGCATAAAGTTCATGCTTTCCGACAGCGCGGTGAAATTCGACAAAGACGTCGCTTTTATGAAAAGCGGCGAAAAAGTCGCATTCGACGTGCTCGTGCTCGCGGTGGGCGTGAGAGCGAACACTTCGCTTATAAAAGATATCGGCGGCGAAGTGAACCGCGGGATAATCGTCAACGGCAGGATGGAGACCTCGATCCCCGGCGTTTACTCTGCGGGAGACTGCGCGGAAGGCGACGATATGTCGATCGGCGCGAAGCGAGTGCTTGCGATAATGCCGAACGCCTATATCCAGGGGCATACCGCAGGAGTCAATATGGCGGGCGGAAACGATTCGTTCGACAACGCGATCCCAATGAACTCGATAGGCTTTTTCGGAAAGCATATTATGACCGCCGGGAATTACGAAGGCGATATGTTCGAGGAAAAGGGCGAAGGAACGTTAAAACGCTTTTTCGTGAAAGACGGATTTCTTAAAGGATTCATCCTTATCGGGCAGACCGAGCGCACCGGCATTTATTCCTCGCTGATCCGCGAAAAGGTGCCTTTGGACACTGTCGACTTCGAAGCTTCGAAAAAAAATGCCACAAATTTGATTTTTTCATCCGAAACACGTAGAAAAAAGTTCGGAGGTGTAGTATAATATGACCGTTAGTACCGAAAATCTGGGATATAAAGAGATTAACGAGGCGCTGAGAAGCGGCGAAAGCGAGTATACGCTGACGAACTGCCTCGGCCAGCGGTTCATCGCGGCGGGTATGTCGGGCATCACCGTGAATATAAAAGGAGTTCCCGGCAACGCTTTGGCGGCATATCTCAACGGCGCGAAGATCACCGTCGACGGAAACGCCCAGGACGCGGTCGGCGACACGATGAACGACGGCACCGTTATCATACGCGGCAACGTCGGCGACGCGGCGGGTTACGCCATGCGCGGCGGAAAGATTTTTGTCAAAGGCGACGCGGGCTACCGCGCCGGGATCCATATGAAGGCTTACCGTGACAAGGTGCCTTTGATGGTCGTCGGCGGCAAAGCCGGCAGTTTTCTCGGCGAATACCAGGCGGGCGGAGTCATAGTCGTGCTCGGGCTTTCGGAAAGCGCAAGGCGCATAGTCGGCAACTTCCCCTGCACGGGTATGCACGGCGGGAAGATGATACTGCGCTCCGATTGCCGGGATATGGTTTTTCCGGGTCAGGTCACCGCGAGAGCGGCGGACGGAGACGACCTTGCGGAGATCAAAAAATACGTCGGCGAATACTGCGAACTGTTCGGAGCGGACGCCCGCGCGATAATGGATTCGCCCTATACCGTCGTTACGCCGGACAGCAAGAACCCCTATAAACAGCTTTACGTAGCAAACTGAGGAGGTCTTTATGAACTATTCAAAAGAAGAGGTACTTCAATACGTTGCCGAAGAAGACGTTAAATTCATACGCCTTGCTTTTTGCGACGTGTTCGGAAAACAGAAGAACATTTCAATAATGCCGGACGAGCTTCCCCGCGCTTTTGAATACGGTATCGCGTTCGACGCCTCGGCGATAGCCGGATTCGGCGACGAGGCGCGTTCCGACCTTTTCCTTCATCCCGAACCGGAAACTCTTACTCCCCTGCCGTGGCGTCCGGAGCACGGGCGCGTCGTGCGTATGCTCTGCAGCATAACCTACCCGGACGGCACGCCTTTCGAGTGCGACACGAGGTCGCTTTTGAAAAAGGCGATAGCCGAAGCCGGAAAAGCCGGTTATGAGTTCTATTTCGGCGCAGAGCAGGAGTTTTATCTCTTCGAGCTTGACGAAAACGGAGAGAAGACAAGCAAACCTTACGACAGCGCCGGATATATGGACATAGCTCCCGCCGACAAAGGCGAGAACATCCGCCGCGAGATCTGCCTAACGCTGGAACAGATGGGCATTCAGCCGGAAAGCTCCCACCACGAGGAAGGCCCCGGTCAGAACGAGATCGATTTCCGCTATTCCGACGCGCTGCGCGCCGCGGATAACGCCCTTACCTTCCAGACGGTAGTCCGTACCGTGGCAAGGCGGAACGGGCTTTTCGCCGACTTTTCGCCCAAACCGATCCCCGGAAAACCAGGCAACGGATTCCACATCAACCTTTCCGTCCGCCCGGACGGAGAAGGCGCTTTTAACGCTATGATCGCCGGGATACTCGGACATATCCGTGAAATGACGGCGTTTCTCGATCCTTCGGAGGATTCCTATCAAAGGTTGGGGAAAAACAAAGCGCCGGGATATATCTCCTGGTCGCACGAGAACAGATCCCAGCTCGTACGCGTTCCCGCCGCCGTAGGCGAGTACAAACGAGCGGAGCTCCGCTCCCCCGACCCGAGCGCGAATCCTTATCTCGCCTTCGCGCTGATGATCTATGCCGGACTTGACGGCATAAAGAACTGCGCGTCCCTGCCCGATCCCGCCGACGTGAACCTTTTCAAAGCCGACGAAGCGACGCTCAAAGGGTTCAGAAAGCTGCCCGCGGACCTTAAAGAGGCGAAAAAGCTTTCTTACGGCAGCGATTTTATAAAATCGCATATTCCCGCGCAGGTGCTTGAGATATACTGTAAATGACCTTTGACCGGAGAGTAACGTGAAAGGAGGGGGACAATATGAGCCTGAAAGAACGGATATACAGCGTTCTGCTCGTTTCGGCTTCGGCAAATCTCAATAACAGCCTGCTTGAATTGTTCCCGTCATCGAAGTACGATCCGGTAAGCACCGTCGGGAACGTAAGCGCGGCGAAGCGCGCGCTCGCGGAACGCGATTTCGACTTCGTGATAGTCAATTCCCCGCTCCCAGACGACGACGGGGCGCGTTTTTCGGTCGACGCCGGTCAGAACAAAAACACCGTCGTACTTCTGCTCGTGCGGGCGGAACAGTACCCGGAATATTTCGACAGATCGGCGGAATTCGGGGTGTTCCTTATATCGAAACCTGTCTCCAGGTCCTCGATGACGCTTGCGCTCGACTGGCTTTCCAGCGCACGGGAAAGGCTTCGTCAGAGCGAGAAAAAGGTGCTTTCCTTCGAGGAAAAGATGGACGAGATAAGGCTCGTCAACCGCGCGAAATGGCTGCTTATCAGCGAGCTTAAGATGACCGAGCCCGACGCGCACAGATATATCGAAAAGCAGGCGATGGACCGCTGCGTACCGAAACGGAGCATCGCCGAGGAGATAATAAAAACTTACGGATAAAACATACGCGCAGGCTTTTTGAGTTTGCGCGTTTTTGTTTTCGTTATATTGACATACGGATCGGAATATCTTAAAATACTGTTAAGAATACGATTATTAAGGAGCAGATATGAAAAACACGCCGCGCCGCTTATTTACCGCTGTTCTCGCCTTGACGACAGCGCTGATATTTTTTCTTCCGACGGGTTCGTTCACCGCGACGGCGAACGATCGGCAGGCGGAAAAAAGCATTATCGTCATCGGCGACGTTTCCTCCATGTTCAGCGGTTGGGAGGAGATATTCGAGAATGATTCCGGTGAAACTCTTCTTGTACTGTCGTCGCCGGATATGAACAGCGAAAGTGCGAAAGAAACCGCGCGGGAACGGATCGGCATCGGAAGCACGGTGTTCATCGCGCTCGGCACGAACGATGCTATGCTCGGTACCGGGACTTACGTGAAATACGAACGCTTTAAAGATAACCTTCGCCTTATCGTCGATATCTGCCGTGATGCAAACGCTGTTCCGATCATCGTCACTCCCCCGCCGATCTACGACGAATCGTTCTTCGGCGAGGAAAGCGGAGAAGAATACGGGATATACGGCGGAGCGAACGGATTCGTGACGAATTACGCGTGTCTTGCGCGTGAAGCCGCAAGGGAAAAATGCGTCTGCATCGCCGATATGAACGCCGCGTTCTGGGACGTGAATTTCAAGAATTACATCGGCGGCGACGGCGTGACGCTCAACGAAAAAGGCGCGGAACTGTACGCCCGGACGTCGCTTGACGCCTACCGGACGGCAACGCTCGGCGACCCGAGCTTTGACGGACGCGTCGGTGCGACGGATTATCTGCTTATAAAACGCTCAACGCTTGGCACGTACGAAATGACGCAGGCGCAGACGGCGCGCTCCGACGCCGACGGAGACGGAAAGATCGACGCCGTGGATTACCTTATGGTAAAACGCCACGTACTTGATACCTATCACATCGACCGCGGCGAGCACAGCGCGGAAATCACCTACCGCGAAAGCGTTTTTCAGGGCACGG
>JAGAAM010000009.1 GCA_017615235.1 Clostridia bacterium | reverse complement strand
CTGCACCGTCCGCGTGCTTGATTCCGAAGGCGGCGTTTACAAAGATATCGAGGATGACGAAGCGGAAATAAAGATCCGCGGCAACTCCACCTCCAGCGGCGCGAAAAAGCCTTTCAACATCAAATTTTCCTCCAAGACCAACTTGCTCGGCATGGGCAAAAATAAAAAATGGTGTCTGCTTGCGAATATGTACGACAAGACCCTTATCCGCAACCAGCTCGTTTTCGACATCGCCTACCAGACGCGGCTCCGGTACACCCCGAAATACCGCGTGGTCGAAGTTTTCGTCAACGGATACAATCAGGGTTGCTATCTGCTCACCGACGCGATAAAAGCCGATAAGACCCGCGTTGACATCAACACCGATGAAAACGAATTCATACTCGAGCGCGACGAGCGCACCGACCCCGGCAGGTATTATTTTTCCTCCCCTTATTACGGCATACGCTTCGGCGTGAACGAGCCGGAGGAACCCACCGACGATCAGAAACAGTGGCTCGATGACTTTTTGTACGAAGCCGAAACGGCTATCTCGAGCGCCGATTATTCGCGCATTTCGCAATATTTCGACATAGATTCGATGGTCGATTTCTACATTGTATTCGAGTATTCCAAAGAAGTCGACGTCGACGTCGGATCTACCCGCTTTTACATCAAGGGAGGCAAGATCTACGGCGGTCCCTGCTGGGACTTCGACCTGTCCTGCGGCAACTACGACAGGAGTTATTACAATTGGATCTACGGCTCCTCCGGAGACAGCGCGGAGGGTTACTGGGCGAGGGATCGTTTCAAATGGTACCTCAACCTCTGGAACTGCGAGGAATTCAAAGCGGCTGTAAAGACGCGCTACGCGGAACTCCAGGACGTTCTCGTCAACGTCTACGAGGATAACGCACTCGGCAAGAATCTTATCGACCGCACCGTCGAAAAATATTCCTCCGTCATCGACCGCAACTATACGATCTGGAGCATATATACCAAATACAGCGAACTCGAAAGAGCGCCGCTCGGCAGTTACGGGGAAGAGATCGAGTATATGCGCGACTGGTTCCGCAGAAGGAACAACTGGTTCACGAACCGCTGGGGCATCCCCGGCGCGCCGCAACTTTCGCCGAGGTCTTCGTACACGCTCGAGAATTACCATGTCTACGGCGTCCCGGAAAAGACCGCCGCGTTCAGCGTAGCGTCTAATTTCCTTTCGGACAACACCTACTGCATATCTCCGAACGGCGTTGAATACGGATACTCCGATTACGTCGCCAACGGCGCGCGCGTGACCTGCGGAGGCGCTTCGTGTAAACTTATGGTACGCGGAGATCCCGTCGCCGACGGACAGATCACGGCGGCGGATTACGTTTTTGCAAAACGTTACTGCCTCGGCACCGTTCAGGCCGACGAAGACGAGTTTTACGCCTGCAACGTCGACGGTCAGGGAGATATAACCGCCGTGGATTACGTCATGATAAAGCGCCACGTTCTCGGCACTTATAAGATTAAGCCTTAAAGGACGATCTTTATGTTCCGTTCCGCTGCGATAAAAAGAATACTCGCGTTGATTCTTGTGACAGCCGTCGCTTTTGCGGCGGCTTCCTGCGATTCGGGGATCTTCAACGCGCCTTCCTTCGGCTTCCCGGAGGAAAGCGAAGTCGTTTCCGAACCGTCCGGATCGCCCGAAGTATCGGAGATATCAAAAATTCCGGTCACTGCGGAAGTCAAAGCCGCCGTGCATTTCATCGACGTCGGTCAGGGCGATTCGATATTCATCGAGCTTCCCGGCGGGAAGTGTATGCTTATCGACTGCGGCGAGCGCGAGACCGTCGGCAGAGTAGTCACCTATATCGACTGCCTCGGCTATAAAACGATCGACTGGCTCGTCGTCACCCATCCCCATTCCGACCACATGGGCGGTATGTCCGTCGTCGTGGAGTCGTTCGGGATAGGGAAGATATATATGCCGGACTGTGCCGCTGATACCGACGGGTTCCTTAACTTTCTCGACGCCGTCGAGGCGAAAGGGCTGAAGATCGACGAGGCCGCCGCCGGAGTGGATATCGGCCTCGGCGAAGGCTGCGAGGCGCACTTCCTCGGCCCGGTCGGGACCGAAGGTTTCGACCTCAACAACTGCTCCGCTGTTATGAAATTCGTGTGCGGAGAAAAGTCGTTCCTCTTCACCGGCGACGCCGAAAGAGCGGAGGAAGAATCGATACTTAAAGAATACGGCGAGGAGCTCGAATGCGACGTGCTCAAAGCCGGGCATCACGGAAGCCGCACCTCATCCTCCGCGTCCTTCCTGAAAAAGTGCAAAGCGAGCGTCGCGGTGATCTCCTGCGGGGCGGACAACTCCTACGGACACCCGCATGAAGAAGCCCTTAAAAGGCTTGAAAACGCCGGGATAAAGACGGTCTGGCGTACCGATATCTCCGGCACCGTGCGCATTTACACCGACGGAAAAGAGCTTTACACCTTGCTCGGGACGCCCGGGTTCGATCACAATTGGGTACTCAATATCGCCGGCAAGAAGATACACGCGCCCGGCTGTTCCGGCGCGGCTTCGATGGCGGAACGCAACCGCGCGTATTCGGTAAGAACGGTAGCGGAGCTGACCGCGCTCGGGTATGAGACCTGCGGCTCATGCAAGCCGAAAGACTGAAAGGACACGTTTTATGAAAGTTATCGTCGACCGTTTTGAAGAAGGATTTGCCGTCGTCGAACTCCCCGGCGGAGAGGAGACGGCGCTCATTTCCCGCTCGCTCATCCCCGAAGCCAAAGAAGGCGACGCCGTCGTGATCGCGATAGACGAAGCCGAAACCGAACGGCGCCGCGAGGAAGCGAGATCCCGCTTTTCCCGCCTGTTCCGCAAAAAAGAAGACTGAAAAAACATCCAACGCAAAAAGGCGGGTCGCCCCGCCTTTTTTTGTTGCTGTATTTATCCCGCGTGTTTTTCCGCCTGCGCGACGGCGAGCGCGTCGCAGCGCTCGTTATAGCCGTGGCCGTTATGTCCGCGCACCCAGACGAAGCTCACTTCGTGCTTTTCAAGAAGATTTAAGAGTTCCTGCCAGAGGTCGGTATTGAGCACCGGCGTCTTGTCGGCTTTTTTCCAGCCGCGTTCCCGCCAGTTGCCGAGCCAGCCTTCGTTTATCGCGTTGACGAGGTATTGCGAATCGCTGTAAAGCGTGACCTCGCATCGCTCGGTCAGAGCGCGAAGTCCCATTATCGCGGCGGTCAGTTCCATGCGGTTGTTGGTGGTCTCCTTTTCGCCGCCGGAAAGCTCCTTTTCGATCGTTTTATAAACGAGTATCGCGCTCCAGCCGCCGGGACCGGGGTTGCCCTTGCAGGCGCCGTCGGTATAGATATCTACCTTTTTCACTTCTTGCTTCCCTTTATCTTCTGCATCCTCACGTCCTCGCCGGAGAATTCAAGCAGTACGAATTCGCCCAGCAGCCGCGAGAAAAGCCGTTCGCCGTAATTCTTGCGGAGGTCGCGCGGGGACATATTGGTGCTTATCACGGTCTGTCTGCCGTTGACCATACGCAGGTCGATAAGGTTCGCGATAGTCGCGACGCTGTAATTGGTGCGGCATTCGGAGCCGAGGTCGTCGATGAGCAGAAGTTCGCAGTTTTCGTATCTGTCCTTGTCCGCTTTGTCTCCGCGGTTGAACCGCACGCTGTCAAAGGTGTCGGCTATCTGCTGCGCGGTCTCATAGACCGTGTAATAGCCTTTGTCGCAGACGGCGTTCGCAATCGCGGCGGAAAGGTGGGTCTTGCCGAGCCCGGTACCGCCGGTCATAAGTATGCCGCTTGCGTTGATATTCGGGAAGGAATCGGCGTATTTGCGGCAGTTTTCGTAAACGGCGCGCATCTTATCAAGCGATTCGCCGGAATAATACGCAAGGTCGAAATTGTCGAAATTCTTTTCCGCAAGCCCGCTTGCGAGAAGGCTTTTGGAATTGCGCCCGGCGGATGCCGCGGCGGCTTTTTTCACGCAGTCGCAGATCTTTAAGCCTTCGCTGTAGCCGCTGTCGTTGCAGACCGGGCATTCGAAAGCGGGGGTATCGTAACCCGCAGGGAAACCGTAGGCGGTCAAAAGCCTTTCGCGCTCGGCGTTAAGATTCTCCGCCTCGGCGCGCAGAGCGGCGATATCCTCGCCGCCGAAAGCGCGGAACGGGATATCGAAAAGTATGCCGTCGATCTCCTTGACGCGCGGTATGGCGGAGTGTATCTCCGCTTTTTTAAGCTTCGCGGCTTCTATCGCGGCGATCCTTTTTTCGGTCTTCGCGGCGATTATTTCGCTTATCTGCATCATCACACAACCTTTCAATCGTCAAATCCGCGTTTCAAAGCGGCTTCGATGAATTCGTCTTCTTTGAAACTCGACTTTGTTCCCGGATCTTTTCGCGCCGATTCGCCGTTCGCAACGTCTTCCACGGTGGTGAATCCGTTCTCGTACCAGCGTTTGAGGATGCTGTTCATATAAGGGAACGAGAGTTTTCCTGTGCCGTCGACGGTCTTTTCGTAGGCGAGGCGCACCGTCTCGAAGGGCATGGACCATTCGCCGAACCAGTCGCCGAACATCTTCTGTTCCTTGGCGGTAAGCTCCCTGTCGCCCATACCGCAAAGGCGGCGCAACTGGCCGATATTGGAATTTATCGCGGCTTTACGGGCGAGATGAGCCTCGAATTTATCGTAGGTGTCGATCCCTTCGTCGTAAAGACCTATCGTCTTCTTGAATATGTACTGAAGGCTCTTTTTGCCGTTGGCGCAGCAAAGCTCGATGATCCCGCAGATCACCGAAGCCGGCATACCGGTGAAATCGTAAAGATAGAACAGCGTGCTGTAATCGTTTTTGTTGAGCTGTTTTCCGAGCTTCTCACCCGCCTGCGAGCAGATCATTGCGAACTCGTGATCCTCTTCGATCGCCTTGGATAAAGTATCGCTGTCGTAATTGCGGTAGGGGCCTTCCTTGGCTGCGGGTTTTTTCTGCGCTTCGCCGTCGACGAAAATCCCGGCTTCACGCCAGTAAACGCAGGCGGATTCGACGGCAGCCGGAGTCAGACCGAGCGCGTTTGCCGCCTCCGCAACGCTCGAATCGGGGGACGAAAAGAAATATATAAGCGTTTTCAATTCCTCCGCGGAACGGCCTTTGAGATCGGCGAAAGCCTCTTTCGGGATCGTGACCAGTCCGTCGGACGGTATTTTTATCCTTTTGTTTTCCACTTTATTATCTCCTGAATCTTTGCCTTATGAGCGGATTATGCTTTTATCCGGCGATATCGAGAACGAAAGGCGGTTCCGCTCGGCGAGGTTGCCGATTATCTCCACCGTGTAGTCGATATCGAGCTTGCCGCCCTGCATCGTCAGCGAGTTCACCAGGCTTTTCGTGCGGACGCGCATCTGGATCGGCATAAAATCGGTGTTGCATATGCAGGTGTGCGCCTTGCCGTCGGCAAAGACCATGTGCGAATGGAGCGATCCGGGACCTCCGCGGTTCAGCGAGACGGTCGAATCGGCGAAAGTGTCTATGACGGTGGTGTCGCCGTCGGATTCGCTGAACTCGATCCGGTAACCGTCTTTGGTCTTTTTCATAAAACCGTTTATGAAAAGCTCGTCGGTCTCCGGGGCGAGGTCCTGCCCTCCGCGATGGATAAGATCGCTGCATATCCGTTCGCTTTTTATTTTTATGTCTATCGGTATTTTCATCGTTTCCTCAAAAGTTTTCTATTTCCGCGTGTATGACCTCTTCGGTCACCTCTCTGCCGAGGAAGAACGCGGCGTTTTTACGGAAAAGCTCCGCGTCGTCGCTGGTGTAAAAGGTAATCCCGCCGTTTTTGCTTCCGGAAGTCAGGTCAAGCCTTTTAAGCTCTTCGCAGACGGATTTCGCGGCTTCGCTGCCGGAATTGACCGTCTCCGTCCCCGGGAGGTATTTTTTTATAACGCCGTCGAGCAGGGGATAGTGGGTACAGCCGAGTATCGCCGCTTTCGGCGCGTGTTCCGCGACGGGCGCGAGGTATTCCGCCGCGATGGAGT
>JAGAAM010000153.1 GCA_017615235.1 Clostridia bacterium | reverse complement strand
CACAGTAGGGGCGAGCATCGCTCGCCCGCGTGAACTGACGTTACGTATCCTCGCCGTAAATCCGACCAACAGCGAATGGTTCAATTTTTAAACCAGTAATACTCGAGGTACGTGTCCGTTAAAAGCGCCGCAGCCGAAGCGGGATCGGAGATATCCGAAGCGGCGACAGCGGCAGGATCACGCGACGGATCGTATAAACTCACCGTCCAGCCGTTTGCGTCGGCGAAGGTTACGCCGGCAAGCGCTCTGCAATCGCTGAACGCGTGTTTTCCGATATGGGCGACTCCGGCGCCGACAGTCACGCTTTCAAGCGTACTGCAATGTTCGAACACGCCGTTCCCGATATACGTCACTCCTGAAGGGATGACCGCGCTTTTCAGATCGTGACAGCTGGCAAAAGCGCCGCCGTAGATATACTCTACGCCTGACGGGATCTCCACGCTTTCGAGTTTGCATCTGCAGAACGCGTGGCTGCCTATGCTCTTTACTCCGCTGCCGAAAGTCACGTTTTCAAGTTTAAGGCAATCCGAAAAAGCACTGTCGCCGATGCGGGTGACGCTGTCGGGGATATCTATGCTTTTAAGTTCCGTGCACCAGGAAAAAACGCTTTTTTCTATGCGATCGATATGCGAAGGAAGGATCGCGCTTTTAAGCTCGTAACACCTTTCGAAAGCTGATTCGCCGATGCGAGTCACGCTGTCCGGGATCTCGACGGCGAGAAGCGATCCGCAGTTGTAAAACGATTTTTTGCCGATGACGCGCAATCCGTCGGGGATCGTTACGGAAACGGTCTTCTCGCAATCGGTAAAGGCGCCGTCCGCGATAAGTACGGTGCCGTCATTTATTTCATAAGATCCGGGAAGAACGTCCTTGTCGGCGTGGATGAGATTGTTTCCGATATAAAGAACTCCGTCTTCGCAGTTATCCGCGTCGTTGAAATACGCCGTATTGCGAAAAGCGGTTTCGCCGATCGAGGTCAGTTCTCCTTCGAGGACGATCTCCGAAAGCGACGAGCAATCATAGAAAAGTCTTTCGGGGATGACGGTGATACCCGCCGGGAGAGTTATGCTTTCAAGCGAGGAACATCCCATGAACGCGCCATAGCCGATACCCGTCACGCCTTGGCCGATAATTGCTTCCGCAAGAGAGGAACACCCCGCGAAAGCCGCCTCGGCAATGAATTTTACGCTGTCCGGGATAATAACGCTTTCAAGCGAAGCGCAGTTGAAAAACGCGCGATCCGCCAAACCGACAGTCCCGACCCTGACGGAAACGGAGCCGGAGATGTCTTTTTTCGCCTCGATAAGATAGTTCCCGATATAAAGAACGCCGTTTTTCCAGTTGTTTTCGTCGTTGTAATACCCGGTGCCGTAAAATGCGTCCGTTCCGATCGTTTCAATGCCGCGCGGCAGGTTTATCTTTACAAGCTCTGTGCAGCCTTCGAAGGCGTGAAAGCCGATGTAACGAACACTTTCGGGGACCGTTATCGAAGTTCCGGCATAAGGCGGACCCGGCTCTTCGCTTCCGCCGTCAAAGTCAAAGTCGCCGACGTGCGAAAAAGCGTAAGAATCGATCCCGGTCACCGGCAAGCCGTTGTAAACGGGAGGGATGGCGATATCCGCGTCGGTGCAGGTGCCGATGCCGGTAACGTAATATCCGTCGTTTTTGAGGAAGTACTGAAGCCCTTCGCTGTATTCGACGCAGCTGACGATCGCGTAGGAGCCGAGCACGTCGCGCTTTACCATAAGGTAATCTGCGGCGTCGATTTCTCCGTTGCCGCTGACGTCGGCGGCGAGCCGCTCGTTATCGGTAAGGTCGTAGGTTTGCAGTACCGCTCGTTTGATTTTAAGGTATTCCGCCGCGACGATGCTTCCGTCGCCGTCGAGGTCGCCCATACGGCGCGCCGCGAACGAAGTCAGGGAAAAATGCGGTAACGTTAGGATCATAAGGAGCGCGGCGATGAAAGCCGTGATTCTTGTTGTTTTCATATCGTTATCCCTTTACTAAAATAACGTCATAAATCGCTTTGTTTGATACTTTTCGATTATATTAACGACAAAACTTCACGTTTCGTCACGTCTTTTTGAAATTTTTAAATAATTTTCGCAAAGCGAAAAGCATAAAGTACGCGTAAGCGCACCCGTACCTGTAAAATTAAGGTAAAAAGTTATGATCGTCTTACGGCGCACTATGAGCCGCTTCGCGTCATTGAACCTATACAGCTGACAAAAAAACGCACCCCGGAAAGATGCGTTAATCACTGAGATCCCCTGCGGGCCGAACGGCCACAGGAATTTAAAAAACCCGCGGGAGCCGTGCCAACGTGAAGAAGAAACCCTGCTTTGTGCAGGTGGGTGCCCTCTCCGGTGCTTTAGTGCTTCCAACGTCCGCCCGGGCGTCGTTCGCGGAATGCAAAGGTACGTTATCGGGCGGGAGGCCTGCTTCACCGCAGCGGAATACGGGCTCCCCTTATATCTTGTGGGTTTTTACACGGAGAAAGATGCCGCGATCAGGCGGCACGGAGCCGGAGCGGGTCCGGCTCCTGCACGCGCTCCGCAGGAAAAGGTGCGTAAAGGGTTACTGTTCGTCGTCGGGTTCGGTATCGACGAGGCGTTCGTCGAGGTCGCACTCGTCCATGAATTTGTCCTCGAAGGCGTCGGCGATACGGTCGAATTCGTCGTCGTCGTCGATGGTGACAAGGAGTTCCTCGCCGTCTTCGTCGGTAGTTACTTTGAGGATGACGTATTCGTCTTCCTCGCCGTCGAGCGGGATAAGGGCGAGATAGTCGCAGTCGTCCATATTGAGGGTGCCGATAAGCTCGAATTCGCTTTCGTTGCCGTCCTCGTCGGTAAGAGTGAAGATGTCTTCTCTTTCGTTGTCTGCCATAAATGCCTCCTGACAAAACGGTTTTTACGGTTTTATTTTACAACTGCTTTATTAAGTTGTCAATAGGGATTTGGAATAATCGCTCGCCTTTAATCGACACGTTGACACGAAAAACGGTTTGTGGTAGAATAGCAAGGAAGAAAGAAGGCGTGAGAATGGCTTTTGTCCCGAGGGTATATATAGGGAGCGATCTGATAAAGGACGGAACGGCGACAGTCGCCGGTTCGGACTATAACCACATCGTGAACGTTCTGCGTAAAAAAGAGGGCGACACCGTTACGGTGTGCGATATGCACTCGAAGGTCTACGAGGCGAAGATCGAAAGGATCGGAGACGGCGAAGCGATCCTTCTGCTCGGCGAAGCGAGCGGAAAGGATTGCGAGATAGGGTTCCCGGTGACGGTCTATCAATGCCTGCCGAAGGGCGAGAAGACCGATACCGTGATACAGAAATCGGTGGAGCTCGGCGCGAGCGCGATAGTTCTGGTCGAAAGCGAAAGATGCGTCGCGAGGCCGGATAAGAAAAGCTTTGAAAAGAAGCTTGAACGCTATCGCAGGATAAGCGAATCCGCCGCCGCGCAGTGCGGAAGGAGTTTCGTGCCGGAGGTACGGGGGCTTATAAGCTTCGGCGAGGCGATAAAAGAGATCGCCGCCTGCGGGAACGGGTTTATCTGTTACGAAGGCGACGGGACGGTACCGGTGCGCGAAGTTATCGAAGGCGCGGAAGGCGGCTTTGCGTTCCTGATCGGACCGGAAGGCGGGATCTCGATGAAAGAGGCGGAGACCGCGAAGGAAGCGGGGCTCGCGCTCGTCAGCCTCGGGAAAAGGATACTTCGTACCGAAACTGCGGCGCTTTACGTCCTTTCGGCGATAAGCGTGCTGAAAGAGGATTGAAAAAACGTTTTTAAAACGGTCTTTGACGGAAAAGCAAAGACCGTTTTTTGATTTGAAAAGGGGTTTTGTTCATATTTTGTTCACATCTTCCCCGCTTCGACGGGATTTTTTGCCGTTTGAAGCGCATTTTACACAAAAAATGTGCTTCTTCTTTGTTTATTTTCTTCAATCCCACTTGCAATTAAGGTTCAAATGCGATAAAATATACTTGGTATATATTTTTGAAATAAAAAAGAATCCATATATTATCAGGAGAAGCGACAATGAGCAACAAACTGTTTCAGGGAATGCTTTATCAGATGCGGGACGCCGTCAACAGAGAAATGGGTATACTTGACGACAAGGGCATAGTCATCGCCTGCAGCCGCGTCGACAAGACCGGGAGCGAGCACAAGAACGTGCTTGAGGAGATCGCCTACGCCGGCGACGCTCTTGTTTCCGGCAATTATACCTACCGTTCGATCGGATCGCGCGCGAAGATCGAATACATCGTTTTCGTCGAAGGCACCGACGAGACGGCGAAGAGCATTTCCGCTTTGCTCTCCGTCTCGGTGGCAAACATCAAATCGCTTTACGACGAGAAATACGATAAGACCAACTTTATCAAGAACATAATCCTTGACAACATCCTTCCCGGGGATATCTATATCAAATCGAAGGAGCTCCATTTCGACGGCGAAGTCAACCGCGTCGTGATGCTTATCCGCTTCACGAGCCAGACCGAGGTCACTCCTTACGAGATAATCCAGAACATGTTCCCCGACAAAACGCGCGATTACGTTATAAGCATCAGCGAATCGGATATCGTTCTGGTCAAAGAATTACGCGGCAACACCGATTCCAAGGCGCTGAAGCAGATCGCGAACAGCATAGTAGACACCGTACAGAGCGAATTTTACATCCGCGTGACGATCGGTATCGGTTCGGTCGTCAATTCGGTAAAAGAGCTTGCGCATTCCTATAAGGACGCGCAGGTGGCTTTGGAAGTCGGCAAGGTCTTCGATACCGAAAAGAACGTGATCAATTACGAGAACCTCGGCATCGGCAGGCTTATCTATCAGCTTCCGACCACGCTTTGCGAGATGTTCCTTCAGGAAGTGTTCAAACGCGGTTCGCTCGAAAGCCTCGACAGGGAGACTTTACAGACGATACACGCCTTCTTCGACAACAACCTTAACGTATCCGAGACTTCGAGGAAGCTTTTCGTCCACAGGAACACCCTGGTCTACAGGCTTGAGAAGATCAAGAAACTCACCGGGCTCGACCTGCGCGAATTCGACCACGCGATCACCTTCAAGGTCGCTTTGATGGTCAAGAAATATCTTATCAGCAAACCTTCCATTTATTGAGTTATCGGTCAACGGGTATATAAAGAATGATTAATTTCGACAACGTATCGATGGAATACCGCAACGGTACGGCAGCCGTCAACGAGGTCACTTTAAAGATCGAAGACGGCGAGTTCGTGTTCCTTGTGGGTCACTCCGGCGCCGGCAAGACGACGCTTACGAAGCTTATGATCTGCGAAGAGCGCGTAAGTTCCGGCATTCTGGAAGTGAACGGGTTCCGTCTGGACAAAATGCGTTCCTGGAATATCCCCAAACTCCGCCGTACTATCGGCGTGGTGTTCCAGGATTTCAAACTTTTCGACAAGATGACGGTATACGAAAACGTCGCTTTTGCGATGAGGGTCGTCGGCGCAAAGCCGAAGATCATCAAAAAGCGCGTGCCGTTCTTCCTTGATATAGTCGGGCTGGCGCACAAAGCCGATTCCTTCCCCAACCAGCTTTCCGGCGGCGAACAGCAAAGAGTCGCTTTCGCGAGGGCTCTGGTGAACAACCCCGACACGGTGATAGCAGACGAGCCGACCGGCAACGTCGATACCGACCTCACGGAAGACATAATGGAACTTCTTATGAAGATCAACCGCCTCGGCAAAACGGTAATCGTCGTCACTCACGACCTCAACATCGTGAAAAGCTATAACAAACGCGTGGTCCGCATCGACCACGGAAGGATCATATCCGACAAGATCGGAGGTGACTTCGAGGAATGAAACCCAGCACTTTTTTCTATAATATAGGTCAGGGCTTCAAGGGCGTTTTCCGCAACAGCGTCATGACGACCGCGTCGGTGCTCGTACTGGTGGCGTGTATGGTGCTCGTCGGCACGTTCTACATAGTCATCGACACGATCAACATCAACATCGAGCAGATCAACGACCTGAACACCATCGAGATAATGCTCAGCAAGACCTATTCCGACGAGCAGAAGGAACAGATCCGCAGCGCTCTGGAGATAATAAGGCAAAGCTCACCTATCGTCGATGAGGAAGTCAGATATATCTCGGCGGACGAACATCTTCAGAAGATGAAGGAGATGTATCCCAACAGCACCTGGATATACAACATCGTCCCGAATTCCGAGTACGAAGAGGATTCCGATACCGACGTGATCGACAATCCCCTTCGCGACAGTTTCCAGCTTCATTTTTCGAATCTTGCGGATACCGACGCGGTCAAACAGGTGCGCCACAAGATCGACAGCATAACCGTGACCGACGCGAACGGCAACGAGATCGACGCCGTTCCGACAGCCGACATAAAGGACTATATCGACCTTTACGGCAACGTCGTCAGCGTCAAGAACACGCTTTACGTCGTGGGTCTGTGGCTTCTGGCGATACTGCTTCTGCTTTCGCTGTTCGTTATCATGAACACGATCAAGTTGGGCGTTTTCGCAAGGCGCAACGAGATCACGTTCATGCGTCTCTGCGGCGCGACGAAAAGCATGATAAGGATGCCGTTCATCGTGGAAGGCGTTATCATCGGCGTGTTCTCCGCCGCGGTATCGTTCGGGATCGAATTCTATCTCTGCGAATATCTTTTGAAGGATATCGCGGGTTCCGCGATGAGCAGCGCTTCCGGAGGCGAGCTTATATTCCCGGCGTTCACCGATTATATGCTCATTATCGGGCTGGGATATCTTGCCATCGGGCTTTTCGCCGGCATAGTATCCTCCTCGGTCTCACTTAAAAAATATCTCAAAGCGTGATTTAAATGTTCAAAAAAAGGATATCGCCTTTCGCCTGCGCGATCATCGCCGTGATAACGGCAGCCGCCACTTTCGTCGGAGTTTTCTCCGCCGTGACGGTCGCTTACAAGCGCGAGCTCAACGAAGTCAGGGCGAATACCTCCGGCACAAGAGTGAGCGAGGTATTCGGCGACGACGCGGAAAGGTACGAAAAACTCGCCGAAATAATCGGCGCCGTGAAGGAACACTTCCTTTTCGATTACGACGTGGATTCGATCTGGGACGCGATCTATCGCGCTTCGCTCGATTCGCTCGGCGACCCTTACACCTACTATATGTCTCCGGAGGAACTTGACGACCGCAATTCGGGTTCCGGCGGCGACGTCGGGATCGGGATCCGCTACGTCAAAGACCCGGACACAGGCGGTATGTACGTCACCGATATAATCGGCGGCGCGCCCGCGGAAGCCGCGGGGATAAGGCGCGGCGATATAATCGTCTCGGTCAACGGGATCGACGCTTCGGAAGCCGGCGTTCAAAGTATCGTTGATTTTATCGCGCAAAGCAGCGACGGCGACAAAACGGTTGCCGTCATACTGCGCGACGGCGAAAGGATCGAAATCGAACTGGCGCTTGCGGTGCTTCCAAACGACAACGTCTATACCTATGACATCGGCGGCGGGACTTATCTCGTAGCGATAAACGGATTCAACGGCAGCGATATGTTCGACGACTTCAAAGCCGAGATGGACAAAATACTCGCCGAAGGCTGCGAAAGGTTGATATTCGACCTCCGCAACAACGGAGGCGGCAGACTCGACCAGGTTTTCAAATGTCTCGATATGATCCTCCCGGAAGGGACGGTAATCACCTATAACGACTATTCCGGAAAAGAGAACAAACTCGTCTCCGACGCGAACTGCATCGATATGCCGATGGCGGTGCTCTGCAACGAAGGAACCGCTTCGGCAGCGGAGCTTTTCACCGCCGCTTTAAAGGACTTCGGCGCGGCCGTGACGGTCGGGACGACCACCTTCGGCAAAGGGATAATGCAGTTCATCAGCACGATGAAAGACGGCAGCGGTTATTCGATCACCGCTTCGTATTACTATCCCCCGTCCGGCGAGAATTACAACGGCAAAGGCATCACTCCGGACATAGAGATCGAACTTTCAAAGCCGCACGACCCGGCTTATTACCGCGATATGATCGCGAACGACGAACAGCTCGCCGCCGCTTACGAAGCGCTGACGGGCGACCCGGACGACGGTCCGGATGATTCGGATAATTAAAAATTTCTATATATTACAGCGAGGAATCAACAATGGCAAAACAAATCATCGTATCTCATGAAGGTCTTAAAAAACTCCAGCAGGAACTTGAACACCTTAAGACCGTAAAACGTAAAGAAGTCGCTCTGGCTATCCAGAAGGCGCGCGCGTACGGCGACCTTTCGGAAAACAGCGAATACGACGAAGCGAAGAACGAGCAGGCGGAGATCGAAGGCAAGATCGCCCATCTCGAAGCCACGCTCGAAAACGCGATCGTCCTTGACGACGGCGATCTCGGCACCGACAAAGTCAACGTCGGCAACAAAGTCACCGTTCACAATATCGACACCGAGGAGGAGGCCGAATACAAGATCGTCTCCACCACCGAGGCCGACCCGATCATGTTCCTTATAAGCGACGACTGCCCTCTCGGCAAAGCGCTTATCGGTCAGCGCAAGGGCGACAGCATCAACGTCGAAACTCCGACCGGTATCGTAAGATACACCATTACCGACATTTCCAAATAAACAGGTTTTTAATATGACAGAAAACATAAACAACGCCGCCGCTCCGGAAGGCTCCGAAGCGTCGGTCAGCGATCTTATACAGATCAGGCGCGGCAAGCTCGCGGAGCTGCGCGCCGAAGGCAGGGACCCTTACGCCGTCACTAAATTCGGCGTAACGGCTTACGCAGGGATCATCAAAGAGAATTTCGAAGAATACGAAAACAAGACCGTCTCGATAGCCGGCAGGCTTATGAGCCGCCGCGATATGGGCAAGGCGAACTTTATCGATATTTCAGACAGCACCGGAAGGATCCAGAGCTACGTCCGCGTCGACGATATAGGCGAAGATAACTTCAACGATTACCGCAAATGGGACATCGGCGACATAATCGGTCTGACAGGTTTCGTGTTCCGCACCCGCAGGGGCGAGATAAGCATCCACGCTCAAAGTCTTTCTCTGCTTTCAAAATCGCTCCTTCCCCTTCCGGAAAAATATCACGGTCTTACCAACACCGATCTTCGCTACCGTCAAAGGTACGTCGATCTTATAATGAACCCCGAGGTGCGCGATACTTTCGTAAAGCGCTCCCGCATAATCAGCGAGACAAGGGCTTACCTCGAATCGAAGAACTTTCTTGAAGTCGAAACGCCGATGCTCCATAACGAAGCCGGCGGAGCGAACGCGCGTCCTTTTATCACGCACCACAACTCGCTCAATATCGACCTTTATTTAAGGATCGCTCTCGAACTTCATCTCAAACGCCTTATAGTCGGCGGTTTCGACCGCGTTTACGAGATAGGCCGCGTCTTCCGCAACGAGGGCATGGATACCCGTCACAACCCGGAATTCACGCTGCTCGAGCTCTATCAGGCGTTCACCGATTATTACGGGATGATGGACCTTATCGAGGACCTCATCCGCACTGTCTGCCGAAAGGTACTCGGCACGACGACGGTCCGCACGGGCGGCGTCGAGATCGATTTCGGCAAGCCTTTCGAGCGCATCTCGATGCTTGACGCGGTCAAAAAGTACACCGGCGTCGATTTCACCGGCGTGGATACCGTCGAGCAGGCGCGCGCTCTCGCCGACGGAAGAGGTATTCATTACGAACAGCGCCACGGTATCGGTGACATCCTCAATCTCTTCTTCGACGAATTCGTCGAGGAAAAACTCGTCCAGCCGACGTTTTTGATGAATCACCCCATCGAGATCTCGCCTTTGGCGAAGAAGATGCCCGACGATCCGAAATACACCCAGCGCTTCGAGCTTTTCGTCCTCGGACGCGAGCTTGCAAACGCTTTTTCGGAACTTAACGACCCGATCGACCAGCGCGAGCGCTTCGAGCGCCAGGCGGCGCTTAAAGCCGCGGGCGACGACGAGGCGACCGGCGTCGACGAGGACTTCCTCTGCGCTCTCGAATACGGTATGCCTCCCACCGGAGGCCTCGGAATGGGCATGGACCGCTTCGTGATGCTGCTGACCGGCGAGGAAAACATCCGCGACGTTTTGCTCTTCCCGACGATGAAACCGATAGGCCAGCCGAAGAAGGAAGACAAGGCCGGCGAACTGCCTTCGGGCCCCGAATGCGCCTGCAATACCTGTCCCTCTCAGGAGGCTTGCAGGGCGGCGCAGGAAGCGGCGCAGGCAGTCCCCTCCGAAGAAAAGATCGACTTTTCCAACGTAGAGATCGAGCCGCTTTTCGCCGATCTCGTCGATTTCGAGACTTTCTCAAAAAACGATTTCCGCGCCGTGAAGGTGCTTGAATGCGAAGCCGTTCCTAAGTCCAAAAAACTGTTGAAGTTCACTCTTGACGACGGCACCGGAACTCCGCGCACGATACTTTCGGGCATACACGCCTTTTACGAGCCGGAGGCTCTTATCGGCAAGACCTGCGTCGCGATAGTCAACCTTCCGCCCAGGGCGATGATGGGTATCGAATCCTGCGGCATGCTCCTCTCCGCCGTCCATAAGGAAGGCGAGGAAGAAAAGCTCCACCTGCTCCAGCTCGATCCTCATATCCCCGCCGGAGCGAAGCTTTATTGATCCGTCGGTAACTAATGACCGGGAATGAAAAAGGCAACCGTTAAATATTCGGAAAAGCAAAAGAACAAAGCGATATCCTTTTTGAAAGCCGCAAAGGCGTATCTCGTCTGCAGGCTGCCCGGAAACGGGTATTTCACCTGGATAAAAGAATCGGCGGCGATCAACAGAAGGCTTAAAACCAAAGAAAGCCGCGCTTTTTTCCGGCGCTCCGTTCTGGGTTATCTGATGGGAGGCGCTCTGACGGACCGCATCTTCAAACGGCAAGCCGAAGCAAGCGCCCGGTTCATCGGGTCTTTCTGCCGGTCGGAGGCGTTCGAATACACTCCGCGCAGGTATCTTTACCATTACGTTCCGGAAGAACTTTTAGGAACAATAACCGAACAGGGGCTAAACGCGCCGGACGGAAGCGGGACCGTTTATCTGTCGTATTCTCCTGCGGCGATGCGGGGCTATACGGAATGGAAGACGGCACAGCTCAAGCGTGACGCGGTTTTCGTCCTTGTGAAGATCGACGCGCGGCGTCTGTCGGAAAAGCACAAAATATATAACCACAGCATATTTGAAGTCGTAACGGATCGGATCGAGCCGGAGTTCCTGATCGTCTGACCTGACGCATCAGGAAACATATATCTGTCGAAACAGTTTTATCAAAAAAATGATAAGGGTTTGAAATGACTGCACAAAAGAAAAAACTGGCAAAAAAGATGAGTCTTCCGGCGTTGGTGGTGATCTTACTCCTGATCCTCAACGTAGCGCTCGGATTCATACTCACCAATAAAGCAAGTTCCGCTCTTAAAATACAGATAAGGGAGCGTATGCTTGACGTGTCTCAGACTGCGGCGTCGATGCTCGACGGCGACGTTCTGGCGCGCCTTACGGCGGAGGACGAGCAGACCGAAGATTATCAGAATATCATCCGTGCCCTTACCCATTTTCAGGACAACATCGACCTTAAGTACATTTACTGCATCATCTCCGACGGCAACGGAGGATTCGTGTTCTCCGTCGACCCGACGGTCGAAGACCCCGGCGAATTCGGGTCTCCGATCGAAT
>JAGAAM010000152.1 GCA_017615235.1 Clostridia bacterium | reverse complement strand
CCGGAGAAAAATGGAGGTATAGAATGCCTATAAAGTATACAGAGATTATGAGATTGAGCCCCGACTCGTTTTTTGCTTATGTGGCGTCTATTCGTTACGGCTATAAAGATATACAAGGGAACCTTCATTTTCAGGATGATGAAAACTTTGCAGTCCATGATTACACTTTTTCTTCTGTCAAAGAAGTTGTTGAGAACAATTGTGCTTGGTGCTGGGAAATAGCCGAGCTCACAAAACAGTATTGTATCAGGAACAGCATTCCATACCACTCATGGTTTATGGAGTACAGATCAGAAGAACTCCATCAAACGCACACACAGGTTTTTATGCTGTATCAAGAGAAATGGTGCCCCACACCCGACAACAGTCTCGGTATTCAATTGGGTGAACACGGTTTCTCTGACTTAAACGAGAGTGTACAATGGTTCAAAAGCTTTTTTACTGACTATCTAAAGGCGGTACTTAAGGATAAATATAATGAGAATAATCTTCTGCTGAAGGAATAAAACTGTGAGTTTCCAGCCGGTATTACTGATGATGAATATCTCGACCGGATAAGGCAGTAAAAGAATTATTTTGAAGACACCAAGGTCCGCAAAAATGACAGTATACGAAAAACTTTACGCCTGCAAAGACGAAAAATACCGCGATTTTCAGAGCAAGCTCGTCCCGAACATAGCAAAAGAGACGATAATAGGCGTGAGAACGCCGGATATGCGGAAGATCGCGAAAGAGTTCAAAGGCACGGCGGAAGCGGAAAGGTTCCTCTCGGATTTGCCGCACGGATATTACGAAGAAAACCTCGTTCATTTCTTCCTTATCGCGGAGATAAAGGACTTCGACGGCTGCGTGAACGCCGTCGAAGCCTTCCTGCCTTACGTCGACTGCTGGCCGGTATGCGACCAGTCGAGCCCGAAGGTGTTCACAAAAAATCACGAAAAACTGCTTCCGTATATTAAAAAATGGATCGCTTCGGAGCACGTTTATACCGCGAGGTTCGGGATAAGGATGCTTATGAACGAGTTCCTCGGCGACGATTTCAAGCCCGAATACCCGGAATGGGTCGCCTCCGTAAAGGGCGGCGACTATTATATAAAAATGATGGTCGCGTGGTATTTCGCCACCGCGCTCGCGAAGCGTTACGGCGAGACGGTGCGGTTCATCGAGGAGCGCCGGCTCGACCCCCGGACTCACAAAAAGGCGATACAGAAGGCGCTCGAAAGCTTCCGCGTGACGCAAGAACATAAAGAGTATTTGAAGAGTTTGAGATAACGCAAGCGACCCGCGCTGTCAACCGGCCGCTGACGCAGCAAATCGATCATACGATCAAGTTGTTTTCGCAAAGCGAAAAACAGAACTCCCGGGAAGGAGAACCCGTTATGAAAAAAGTCAACAAAACCATCCAAAGGGTGCGCGACGTCGACGCGGCGTGCGGCGACGACCTGCACAAGGAGATAACCGCGATGAAGCGGCTCGAGCGCGAAGGCCGCAGGACCGGCGACGCTTTGCTCGTCGGCGCGGCGTGCCATACGCTCGCCAGCGTCTATATGGAGCTGGGCGACAACGACGGTATGCTCACCAGCGCGCTGAAAGCCAAGGCGATGCTTCGCGGCTCGAAGGAATACGAGCTTGTCGCGAAGGTGCACACCGCGCTTTGCTACGCCTTCAGCGACCAGGAGAACGACCACCTTGCGATGGAGGAGATCGAGGAGGCGTACCGAATCATAAAACGCCACCGCATAAAGGGACACGTAAGGGTGATCGTGCTGAACAGCCTCGCCACGAGCTATCACCAGATGGGCGACTGCAAGACCTCGATAAAACTGCTTGAGGAATGCAGGGCGATCTCCGCCTCCGAAGCGCCGGACGACACAGTCCACCTCGCGATGGTCACTATCAACCTCGCGGAATTCTATTACGACAACAGGGAACCCGAAAAAGCGCGCGAAACGCTCGAGTCGATGGCGGACTGGATCGGAACGGTCCCCTTCCCGCCGATAGTCTGCGACTATTATCTGCGCAGCGCGATACTCCATTACCGCCAGGGCGAACGCGAAAGCGGCGACGCCGACATCGACAAGGCCTTCACGCTCGTTCCGGAGGGAAGGTTCCCCAACGCGCTTTTGGAGGATATACAGCAATCCTGCGCCTTCCTCACTGCAAACGGCGACCGCGACCGCGCGACGGGGATGTTCGGGCTTATAAGACCCCTGGTCGACGAAAGCACCGACGGGCTCGAGCAGTTCATTGCCGTCCGCGCGGCGGCGAACTATTACAACGGGTTCGGCGATCGCGATACGGCGACGGAATACGGCAAACGCCTCGACGAGCTTTACACAAAGCGCACGAACGACCTGAAGAGCATGCAGCTCAACGCATATAAAAAGAAAAAGACCGCCGAGCGCGAGGTGCGCAGCCTCCAGCGCGAGATGAAGAAGAACGCGGAGCTGTTCTCGCTGGAACCGCTGACCGGGCTTCTGAACCGCTCCGCTCTGCTCACCGTCGCGACTTCTTTCATCGAATCCGCTGCGAAGAAGAAAAAGAAGGTCGGCGCGATATTCATCGACATCGACCATTTCAAGGAATGCAACGACACCTACGGCCACGCGCGCGGCGACGAGATCATCAAAGAAGTCGCCAACGCCTGCCGCGAGGAGGAAAACGCCAACGTCCGCTTCGCCCGTTACGGCGGCGACGAGCTTTTCGGCATTACCCGCGGGCTTTCTACCGAGGAAGTCGCCGCGGTCGCGCGGAATATCTGCCGCCGTATCCGCAACAAGAACATACCGAACGCGAACAGCCCGGTGAGCGACCGCATAACCCTTTCGGTCGGCATCGTGAACGTCCCGGTCACCGAACGCACCGACACGATCATCGAGATCGCGAACTACGCCGATAAGGCAGCCTACCACGCCAAAAGCTCCGGCAAGAACGCGATCTGGCTCCTCGAACATACCGCCGACAGCTCGGAGTATAAAAAGATCGGGTTTTGATCCGTCCCTCCGGGCGCGATATGTCCCTCCGGGACAAGATTTATATATTAATTAAGGAAGGACCCGACCCATGTGCACAAGCATAATATCCAACCGGAAAAAGACGCTGGTCGGCTGGAACCTCGACCTTCTCGGGATGGAGCACCGCGTCACGGCTTCCGGCGACGGAGTTTTTATCGAAATACTTGACAAGACCGAGGGATGGATGCCGCTGTTCGGCGCGAACCGGCGCGGAGAATTCGTCGGGATGCCGACCTGCTGGCCCTACGACGGACGCAGCGATCCGCGCGGCGGCGAGATCAACGTGATAAACCTCGATATCGACCTGCTTTTGATGAAAAAGACCTTCGCCGAGACGAAGGAGACCGCCCTCGCCGGCAGGCTTTGCAGCGTGCCGGGGATGACCTTTATGTCCTCGCTTTCCGATGCCGGAGGCAACGTTCTGCACATCGTTCCCGGGCAGGGAGCAAAGTATTACGAAAAGCCGGTGTTCAAGGTGCTGACGAACTTTTCGCCCTTCAAAACGGACGGCGAACAGCACCCCTGGATGTGGCGGGACCGCTACGATACGGCGGTGAAGATGCTTTCCGACGCAGGCGACGGCTTTGACGTCGACGATTGTTTCTCCGTGCTGAAAGCCGTCTCCCAGACCTTCTGCCCGACCGTCGTTTCGATGGTCTTCGACGTCGCCGGCCGCACCGTTTACTGGTGCGAGGACCGCCGGTGGGATGATATAAAAAAGAAAAAACTGCGTGCAGCCGCCGAAAGTGCAGCGAGCGCCCTCCGGACGTGAATAACACGCGAGCAGCGCGAGCGT
>JAGAAM010000151.1 GCA_017615235.1 Clostridia bacterium | reverse complement strand
TCGGCGCCGTATTTTTCGATGACCTGTTCGGGAGCTACGGCGTTGCCCAAAGATTTGTGCATAGCCTTGCCTTCGCCGTCGACCGTCCAGCCGTGGGTAAGGACGGCTTTGTAAGGCGCTTTTTCAAGCCCGGAGCCGATGCAGGTCAGCAGCGAGGACTGGAACCATCCGCGGTACTGATCGGCGCCCTCAAGATAGAGGTCGGCGGGTCTGCCGAGCCCGTTTTCGCCGTCGAGAACGGCGAAATGGGTCGATCCGGAATCGAACCAGCCGTCTAACGTATCGGTCTCTTTCGTGAAATGAACGCCTCCGCAGTGCGGGCAGACGAAGCCTTCGGGAAGAAGGTCTTTAACGTCAAGATTGAACCAGGCGTTGGAGCCTTTTTCGGCGAAAACGTTCGCCACTTTTTCGATAGTCTCGTCGGTGCAGACCGGTTTTTTGCAGTCCTCGCAGTAGAACACAGGGATAGGAAGTCCCCAGTTGCGCTGGCGGGAGATGCACCAGTCGGCGCGCTCGTTTATCATCGAGACCATCCTGTCGCCGCCCCAGGCGGGCATCCATTCGACGTCCGCGCAGGCTTTGACGGCCTTGTCACGGAACGCCTCGACGGAGCAGAACCATTGCGGCGTGGCGCGGAAGATTATCGGGTTCTTGCAGCGCCAGCAGTGCGGATAGGAGTGGATTATCTCCTCGCTGGCGAGGAGGAATCCGTTATCTTTGAGGTCTTTGAGTATCGCCTCGTTGGATTCGTCGTAACGCATACCGGCGAATTTGCCGGCTTCTTCGGTCTGGTAACCGCGGTCGTCGACGGGGACTACGATCTTTATGCCGTAGCGCATACCCGTCATATAGTCGTCCACGCCGAAGCCGGGAGCGGTATGGACGCAGCCGGTACCGCTGTCCATCGTGACGTATTCGGCGTTGACGATGACGCTTTCCCTTTCGAGGAAGGGATGCGAAGCGGTGAGGTATTCGAGATCCTGGCCCTTGAAGGAAGCGAGAGTCTCGAACTCTTCGATGCCGGCGTTTTTGAGCGATCTTGCGACAAGCTCCTCAGCCATGATATAGCATTCGCCGGACGGGACTTTTACGAGCGAATAGACCTCGCGCGGGTGGAGGGCGATCGCCATGTTTCCGGGAAGCGTCCAGGGGGTGGTAGTCCAGATCACGAAACAGGCGTTTTTGAGATCGCAGTATTTGGAAATGAGTCCTTTATCGTCCTTTACCGGGAATTTGACGTAAATGGAGGTACAGGGAGCGTCGTTATATTCGATCTCCGCTTCGGCAAGCGCGGTCTCGTCGTGGGCGCACCAGTAAACGGGTTTGAGCCCTTTATAGATATATCCTCTGCGGAACATCTCGCCGAACACCCTTACTTCACGGGCTTCAAACGCGGGGTCCATCGTAAGATAGGGATGCTCCCAGTCGCCTGCGACGCCTAAACGGCGGAACGAAGTGCGCTGAAGATCGACGAACTTCGCGGCGAAATCGCGGCAGGCGAGACGGAACTCGGATACCGACATCTTTCTTCTGTCGAGCTTGCTCTGTTTGATTATCGCGCTTTCGATAGGCATACCGTGGTTATCCCAGCCGGGGATATAGGGGGCGTAAAAGCCCTCCATCGACTTGGATTTGACGATAAAATCCTTTAATATCTTATTCAAAGCCGTACCGATATGGATATTTCCGTTGGAAAAAGGAGGTCCGTCGTGCAGCACGAAAGAAGGCCTGCCCTCGTTCCGGGCGAGCATTTTTTCGTAAAGTCCGCTTTCGTTCCACTTTTTAAGGGTCTCCGGCTCGTTCTGCGGAAGATTTGCCCTCATCGGGAAATCGGTAGCAGGCAGATTAAGTGTGTCCTTGTAATCTTTCATCGGAATGTGTCAAATGGTCGCGCCGTTTATTTTTCCTCGGCGATACCGTCCTCCATCATATATTTGAGATATTCGTCCTGAGCTTTCTGCGCGTCGTCGGAAAGCGCGGGGATATCGGCGGTCTGTTCGGGTTTGGACTGCTCGGATTTGGGCTCGTCGGCTTCCCCGGGTTTCTGTTCCGATTCCTCTTCGGAAAAATAAGGCGCTTCGTCCTTAAGCTTGCTTTCCTCGCGGTGGCGGCGTTCGTTTTCTTCCTCGATCTTATCGCGCACATCGTTGAAGATGGAGGTGACTATCGCGTCGTCGTTCGGGAGGACGATATCCTCGATCTCGTTGAGCGATAGATCCTTAAGCTCCTCAATATGTTTGCCGTAAAGTTCGTAAAGCGTCTTTTTGAACTCGATTATGCGGGTGCGCATGACCCACGCCTGCTCCTTTTCCTGCTGGAGCTGCTGGCGGAACTCCGCAATGACGCCGTCGCAGCGGTCCTTGATCGCGCCGGTGATGATGTCGGCGCGGTCTTTCGCGTCGTTGACGATCTTTTCCGCCATCTTCTGTGCGGAAATAAGAGTGCTGCGGATCGATTCCTCTTCGTCCTTTATCTCGTCGAGGTTGGTCACAACGATACGAAGCTTGCGCTCGAGCTCGTTGTTCTCGCGGTACGCCTCGGTATATTTTTCGAGCACGAATTCGATGTATTCGTCGACCTCCTGGGTATTGTATCCCTTGAAGGTACGCTGGAATTGTTTGTTTTTCAGTTCATGAGGTGCAAGCATTTTCCCGTCCCCTTTTGAATTGCAGATATATTTGAATCGCAGATTTATTTAAAAGTGATTGTTTTCGTAATTTGATTGCGGCGTTTCCGGTCAATATCCGGTAAACGCCCGAAAGCACTGCGATGATCTTTTAAAAAAATCGCAGTGCGGTCTCGATAGTAATAAGTATAAAAGCCGTGGCAAAATAAGAAAGGTCTATAGGGAACCCGTCCAATGCCTTGATCTTGCCAAGAAGAGCCCTTGTCGGGGAGACGACCGGCTCCGTTACGGCACAGCAAAAGATATAGATCCTCGACGGTTCCTCCTCGTCGACGAACAACGACATCACCACTCTGATCAGAAGCGTGTATATCAATGCCTTGACGGCTACGTTCACCGTGCCGGATACTATATAGTAGATCTGTTCCAAAGCGTTGCCCTGTTTCCCCGGAAGGCGTTAAGCCTTCCGGGGATAAACGGTTCGGATGTCAGCGAAACAGCTCTCTCTGCTGCTGTTTTGCGGGCTGCTGTTCCTCGGCTTCGGGTTCGCTCTGTTCGCCGGAAACGTCGACGTTCTTCGGGGTGACTACGTAAGTCGCGTTGGCGACCTTTTTGACCTGGCCGTCGATCGCGAAAACCACGCCGCAAAGGAAGTCGATGATGCGTTTTGTGGTCTCTTTGTTGGTCTCTTCGAGGTTGAGGACTACGGTGCGCCTTGCAAGGAGATGTTCGCCGATCTGGCGGACTTCGTCAAAGCGTTCCGGTTTTACGACCTTCATCTCGAGAGCGGCGGAAGACACGCCGCCGGTGTAACGCGGTGCGGGCGCGCTGGCCTTTGCGGCGGGAGCCGCGGTGTTGTTGTTCTGCTGTGCGGGGATCTCTTCTTCCTCTTCGTATTCTTCGAATTCCTCGTTGTTTTCGAAGTCGTCGTCGCTCTTGAAGATCTCGCCCAGACGGTTCATGATACCCATGTTTTTTTCCTCCTGAAAATGATATATTTAAAAAATTTATTTTCCGGTCGTCCCGTAATTTCTTTCGCCGAAAATGGCGCTTCCTATACGGACCATCGTAGAGCCGTATTCAACGGCCTGAAGATAATCTCCGCTCATTCCGAGCGAAAGCACATCCACAAGACTATTATCTATTTTTTTACCCGATATGTCAACAAATATTTTGCTCATTTTGCAAAAATATCCGATATTCTTCGCTCCGTCGTCACATTTCGGGGGAACGCACATCAAGCCGCGCAGTCTTACGTTCGGAAGCGCCGCCACAGCGCGGCAGAAATCCTCCGCCTCCTCCGGCTTTACTCCCGATTTCGTCTCCTCGCCGGCGATGTTCACTTCGACTAAAACGTCCATTTTCACGCCGTGTTTAGCCGCCTGCCTGTCGATCTCCTGCGCGAGCGACATACGGTCGACGGAATGGATCATCTCGACTTTGTCGATGATGTATTTCACCTTGTTGGTCTGCAATGCGCCGATGAAATGGATATGCAGCCGCGTTTTATCCAGAAGATCGTATTTTTCGAGCAGTTCGTTCACGCGGTTCTCGCCGATAAGCGTTATTCCGCAATCCGCGGCGTAATTGATCATCTCCGCCGGAACGGTCTTCGTTGCGGCGAGGAGCTGTGCCCTGCCGCCGATCTCGGAAACGATACGTTCGATATTGGTTTTTATCTGTTCTTTCGTGTTCATCGCTATTTGATACGCATGCCGTCGTAGATATCGGTGCCGTTGATTATCACTGAATCGTTCAGCGACAGTCTGGTCTTTGAGTTGTAGGAAATGTTCGATTCGTCGGGATATTTCTCGTCCTTCGGGATCTCGCAGATGCAGTAACCGCCGTAGGTGTAAAGAATCGTCGTGGTCTTGAAAACGACGCGGCTGCCGAGCACGACGTAAACGCCGGTCTGTCCGTCGACGACTCGCACCGACGAGGTGCTTATCCGCAGGCCTTTGTATTCGTTGACCGAAAGCTCCACCGTCTGACAGCGGGAATAATCGAACCCTTCCGGCATGACTTTAGTGGAAAGAATCAGGATCGTTATATCGGCGTCGGTGCGGTTGATCCTTCTTTCGACGGTCATATTAAGGACCGTGTTGTTCGAATACTGGAAGGTGATCGGGCAGACCCCGCCGTCTTTATATTTTTCGCCGGTCTTTTTGTCGATCGCGACCGCGATATACCAGGTACTTCCGATGACTATCTTGCCGGACGAAGCGGAGATAAGGTTTTCGTCGGCGACCGATCCGGAAAGAGTTTCGAAAGTCTCGGCGGTGAGACTGTCGAGCGTTTTTATGGTAAAAACGTTCTCGTATCCGTCGACCTGGGAATAAAAATATCCGGACTTGGGAGCGGGTGTATAAAAACTGTCGCCGGCGATCCCCTCCGCGAGAGCGGAGCGTTCCTCGTAAAGTTTGCTCATTTCGGCTGCGTAGCTTATCGAGTTGACGAGCGCGGCGCGGCGGTTGAGAAGTATCACGAGCTTGTCTTTATCGCGGGTCGCCTTGTCGAGCGCGTTCCTTTCGGTATTGCGGACGATGTCGAGCGTGACCGATTTGATCTCGTCGTCGATAAGCGATATGTTGGTGGTGGATTCGCCGTCGGCAAGGCTGCTCTTGCGGAGCACCTCGATCCTGGCGTCGATCTCGTTGATGCGTTTCTGTTTTTCGGCGTCGGCGGCGTTCTCGTAGGTGACGGCGATATTCTGGCCTTTTTTCACCTTTTCGCCGTCCTCGGCGAGGAAGCAGTCGGTGCCGCCGGCTTCGGATTCGATCACGACTTCGTTGCGGAAAAGATACGCAGGGATCTCGTCCTTACGGACGACGGAGGTGTAGGTCGCAGTCTCGATGTCGAGCATCGTGCCTACGTTGAGCATAAGCTGAAGGAATATATAGGCGACTATCGCGGTGGCGATTATCGCGGTGCCGAACTGGGCGAAAAACCTTCGCATATAAACGGAGAAGCGCGACGGTTCTTTCTTCTCGATGCGTTCCGGCAGGGTCGGAAGGCGTTCTTCGTCGGAAACGACAAGTTTGTCGTCGTCTTTCATTTCGCTTCTCCTTTCGTTATACTTTAAACTTCGATGACCTCGTCCTTATGCACCCTTGAAAACCAGGTAAGCTGGCGTTTGGCGTAATGCCGGGTGTCGAGCTTGATCGCGTTGACGACTTCGCCTATCCCGCAAAGCCCGTCGAACATCGGGTAAAACTCTTTATACCCTATCGCCTGCGCAGCGGTGGGCGCGGAACGCAGTCCCCGGCCGCAAAGGCGCCTGACTTCGTCTTCGAGTCCCGAAGCGATCATTTTATCCACGCGTTCGCCGATCCTTTTGTAAAGCGAATCGCGGTCTTTCGGGGCAAGCATCACGACGTGCGCGTCATAAGCCTTTACGCCGTCGCGGCTCCGGCGGTCGGAATCGGTCTTCGTGACGCCGGAAAGCTCGTATATCTCGATGGCGCGGACTACGCGCTTGACGTTGTTCGGGTGGATCGCAGAAGCGGCTTCGGGATCTGCCTTCGCGAGTTTTTCGTGCAAAGCGTCGGCGCCGTGTTCTTCGGCGAAAGCGTAAAGCTGTGCGCGCAGATCGGGATCGGAATCGGTATCGACCGGCGAAGTGCCGTTTATCAGCATATCGATATAAAGCCCCGTGCCTCCGGCTATTATCGGAATTTTGCCCCTTGAAGCGACGTCTTCGATCGCTTTCCTTGCGAGACTTACGAACTTCACGGCGGAGAACGGCTCGGATATATCCGCGACGTCGATAAGATGGTGCGGCACTTCCGCCATTTCTTCTTTGGCCGGCTTCGCGGTACCGATGTCCATTCCGCGGTATATCTGCATCGAATCGCCGCTTATTATCTCGCCTCCGATGCGCTTCGCGATACTTAACGCGTAGGCGCTTTTGCCCGAAGCGGTCGGTCCGATCACCACTTCGAGCGTCATGGCGAACCGCCCGCGTTTAACGTCCTGCGGTCACGGCGGTATAAATAGATATAGAACGCCGCCGTCGCGGTACCGCAGATGAGGATGAGGACGTAAAAGCTCATCGCGCGCGAGAATATCGTCGCAAGCGAGGGATGCTTGACGTTAAGACAGTAGACGAGCATATAAAGCTCTTTCGTCATCCACTCCGAAGCGCCTCCGGAACCCGGCAGCGGTAACGCGTTGACGGTGAGCAGTATCATCATCTGAAAACAGATGATATTCAGAAAACCGTACTGGTCGTACCCGAGCGCACGGTAAATGCAGTATCCTATCATACAGCTGCCGGACTTCTGCAAAAGGTTCCAGACAAGCGTTTTCAACTGCGTGAGCGGGCTGTTTCGGATCAGTTTATGGCATTCGCGGTATTCACCGAGCGATACGTCGAAAGACTTTAATCTCGCGTCGAGATCGCGTACGATACGGAGCTTCGCCAGCAGTCTGAAAAGCGGTACGGCGAAAAACCTGACTATGCCGGGCGCGAAGATGAATAGAAGGCAGCTTAACATACCGAGGCAGTTCGCGACGAACCCGAGAATGTAAAGGATGCGGAAATCGGAATTTTTGGCGAATATCTCGACCAGGAAATCGTGGCGGTAGACCGTTGCGAAAACGCTCAGTATCAGCATCGAGACGGTGTAGTGGAGGGTGTTCGTCAGAAGCATCGCGGTCGATCTGGAGATCTTTATGCCGTCTTTATACATAAAGTAAACGACAGCGGGCTGTCCGCCGGAGGCGGAAGGCGTTATCCCCGCGAAGAACATTTCCACACAGGCGAAAAGCGTCGATTTCCCGCAATTCACATTTACCCCGATGGCGCGGCCCGAAGAGGCGATCGCGCGGCCTTCGGCAAAAATGCTGAAAAGCAGGAACGCCGCGCCGAGCAGCGCGAAGCCGACGTTGAGATTGCGCAGCGCTTCGGTCACGTCGCCGAAGGATATATCGTCTTCGTGGGTCATAAGCGATATCGATACCGCGATCAGCGCGATAAGTATCACCGACCAGATTATTATATTGCGGAAGCGCATCGGTTTCGCCGGCGCGACCGGGTCTTCCGGAACGGCGATAAAGTCCGGGTCGCCGGACTTTTTGTTCTCCTGCTCTTCCGGAGTTATGCCGTTTTTAAGATCTTCGTTCATAAATACTCTTTCATATGCGTAAGCCCGACTTGCGTCCGGGGCGTTCCGCCGAAAATC
>JAGAAM010000150.1 GCA_017615235.1 Clostridia bacterium | reverse complement strand
TCAAACGATAATGATGTTTGCCCTGACGGGCAAATGATGATTTTGCCTTACGGCAAAAATGATGATGCTCCTTTCAGTCGCAATGATGAGATGCATTTCGCCCATGCGCGTATGCGCTCATCATTCGGCGCCGGCCGATCGTCATGCGCGTATGCGCTCATCATATTCCGCGCAAGCGGAATGCATCATTTGCCGAGTGTTCTTAAGAACACTCGGCATGAGCAAAGCCTTTTTTGATTATTCATGGGTGACAGTCGAAAAGGACAAATCGGTTTTGACCGCTTGTCAGGCGGTTTGTCCTTGTTGGCTGTCGCCCGTTATTCATTCTGAATCATTCATTAAAAAAAGCCGGTCATGCCGGCTTTTTTCTCGTCAGAACAAACTCTTTCCGCATTGCGTGCAGAACCTTGCGCCCGGCGCGGCGGCGGCGCCGCAATTCCCGCAGAACTTCGGGGTCGAAGCCCGCTGCGGCTGAGGCTGAGGTTGCGGCTGCATCTGCGGCTGAATCTGAGGCGGCTGTTGAAACTGCGGTTGAGGAGCGCCCGAAGGCATTCCGTTCTCCAGAAAATTCAAAATACCTTTTACGTTTTCCTCGTTCTTGCCGAGGTCGAAAAGCTGGGTCGGCATGGCACATTCCGAGAAAACTTCGACTCTCGTGCCGTTCGGCTGAGGAGTGAGGGTGACGGAGATGTTCTCGCCGTAGGAGCGCGCGCTGTACCCGTGGCTTAAAGTAAAAACCACCGAATCGCCGCGCGGGGCTTCGGAAATAAAACTTATGCCAAGCCCCGACATGGGGATGTTCCGGCTTTTATAGACGAAATAGTCCATAGGCGCGGGATAGACCCTTGATTCTCTTACTTTCTTCCCCATTGTTATTTCATCAACTCCTCCGCTTCTTCGCGGGTCGGGATCGCGCCGACGGCGCCGCGTTTAGTCGCGGTGAGTGCGCCGACCGCGTTCGCGAAACGCGCGGAAGCGATTATGTCGCCGGTGTTGAGATACTCGACGGTAAGGGCGGCGGTAAAGGCGTCGCCGGCGGCGGTCGTATCGGCGACGTTGACGTCGTAGGGCGAGATGAGGTCGCAGTATTTGCTGTCGTAGATATAGCATCCGCGAGCGCCGAGTTTGAGGACGACGTATTTGATGTCGACCTTCGAGCAGAGCGCCATCGAAGCGCGCAGACAGTTATCGAGACTGTTCGGGCGGACGCCGGTGAGGATCTCGGTCTCGACCTCGTTGGGCGAGAAGATCTCCACTTTTTCAAGTTTGGAAAGCGGGAAGTCCGCGGTTGCGGCTCCGGCGTCGACGAAGAAGGGCACGCCCTCGTCGGCGGCGCAGCGCGCGGCGGTTATGACGGCGTCGCGGCTGACCTCGAACTGGGTCAGCACCGCGTCGGGATAAGCGCCGAAGGCGGCTTCGACGTCGGCTTCGCTGATGCGTTTGTTCGCGCCCTGATAGACCACTATGCGGTTGGCGCCGCTGTTTTCAAGCAGTATCGCGGCAAGGCCGGTCTGTTCGCGGCGGTCGGTGCGGATATAGCGGGTGTCGATACCCTTCTCCGCGAAAAGTTTCAAAAGGCTGTCGCCGTAGGCGTCGTCCCCGACGCGTGAGCAGAAGACGACCTTCGCGCCCATGGCGGCGGCGGCAACGGCGGCGTTGGCGCCCTTGCCTCCGGGGGTAAAGGCGTAGGTCCCGTCGGAGAGCATCGTCTCGCCGGGCGCGGGGATATATGGGGTGGAAAGCACGAGATCGATATTCGAGCTTCCGACAACGAGCAATCTTTTACCGGACATGGTTTTACCTCCCGAAAAACGCTTTTTGTTCACGTTACTATTTTAACCGAAAAAATACGGATTGTCAACTGTTTTGAACGTCCCATATGCCGCGTTCGATCGCGCCGAAAAGCCGGCGTTTCACTCCCCTGTCGCCGCGTTCGAGCTCCGCGATCCGCTGTTTCGCGTCCTCGCGGCGGGTGTTGCCGTCGGCGGGGCACAGTTTGGGCGAGACTTTTATGCCGGAGCTCCGCACAAAGCGCGAGATCTCCTTTTCCGGGGCGTAGATAAGCGGGCGGATGACGGTGATATCGCTCCTCGAAAGATAGGTGACCGGCTTGAAACAGTCGAACCGCCCCTCGATGAAGAGGTTCATCACCATCGTCTCGATCGCGTCGTCGCAGTGGTGCCCGAGCGCGATCTTTTCGCACCCCAGTTCCTTCGCCGCAGAATGCAAAGCGCCGCGGCGCATATTCGCGCAGAGCGAGCAGGGGTGTTTTTCCTTGCGGTAATCGAACACCACGCTGTATATCTCGCTGTCGAAGGAGCGCAGCTCCAGCCCCAACGCCTCGCAAAGCTCCCTTATGCCGGAGTCGTCCTCGCCGGGGAAGCCCATACGCAGGTTGATCGGCACGACGCTGAACCCCGCCTGGTGGAATTTTGAAAGCCCCGCCAGAGCGCAGAGCAGTGCGAGGCTGTCTTTGCCTCCCGATACTCCGACCGCGACGCTTTCGCCCGGCGCGATCATCCCGTATTTGTCGATCGCGCGCCGCGCGTAGGACATTAATTTTTGAAGCTGTTTCGAGTCCATTTTCTTTCCCGCTCCGAAGGCGCATATCAAGTTCGCCGGTGGCGAACCGGTGATTATATTGTTTTTGCGTTACAAAATTCTCTCAAAACGCACCCGCCGCACTTCGGATTTCGCGCGGTGCAGACCTCGCGGCCGAAAAGCACGAGGCGGTGGCAGAACGCGCTTTGTTTTTCCAAAGGGATCAGCGGCGAAAGGCTTTTTTCGGTCTCGGCCGGGTCCCTGCCGCCGGAAAGTCCGATCCTGCCGCAGATCCGGATGCAATGGGTGTCGGCGACGATGCCGCCAAGGCCGAAAACGTCGCCCCTTATGAGGTTCGCGACCTTCCTTCCGACCCCGCGAAGGGTAAGAAGATCGTCCATCTCCGAAGGGACTTTTCCGCCGTAGACCTCCGCGATGCGGACGCTGCATTCCTTGAGCGCGAGCGCCTTTGAATGATAAAGCCCGCAGGTCTTTATCGCGTTTTCTATGTCGTGAATATCGGCTTTCGCAAGGTCGTACACCGTCGGATACGCGGCAAAAAGCCCTTCCGACACGATATTGACGCGGGCGTCGGTGCACTGTGCCGAAAGTATCGCCATTATAAGCAGACGGAAGGGATCGCCCGTCCAGATAAGTCCGCATTCGGCGTCGGGATAGTATTCTTCCAGAGCCGCGACGGTCTTTAAAGCCTTTTCTTTAATCCTCAAAGATGTAATTCACGTCCCCGGAAAGCAGGGACAGCGCTCCTTTATAGATCGTTTCGGCGCGTTCCTCGAAATTGAGGCGCAGTTTTTCGGCGTAGGTCCTGTCGGTAAGATAGACCTCCGTGGAGAAAAGCGTTTTCTGGTTGTCGCTGATCGAGCAGGAAAGGATGAATCCCTCGCCGCATTCGGTGATCGAGCTTTTCACGCGGCTGCCGCTTCGGTAAAAGGCGATGAGCCGCAGCGCGCTTCTCAAAGCGCGCTCCTTGATGACCGAGAACAGCGAGCCCTCGTAGCTTTCGAGCGTTTCGACGCCGCTTTCGGTCACGGCGTAAAGCTTGTCGCCGCCTTCCGGCGCGGGTATCTCCTCGATCTGGCCGCTTTCGATAAGGTCCGGGAAGCAGACCGCGAAATCGAAATAATTCACGAACTCGTCCTGGACGTCTATATCGCAGATGGTATTGAATTCC
>JAGAAM010000149.1 GCA_017615235.1 Clostridia bacterium | reverse complement strand
GGAGCATATAAGATATATCTTTATACCGAGACTTCGCCGGAGATCGACAGCAGGTTCGTCCGCCGCGTCGTGCGCGACAGCATCTATCGCGCGACAGACCCGGAAACGATCTATTCCCTGTGGGAAAACGTCGTAAAGAACGAAAATGAGTCCATCGTTCCGTTCTCGGATACCGCCGATATCCGCATCAACACCTATTTTTCCTATGAAAGCGGGATCCTTTATCCCAAAGCCGTCGAAAAGCTTTCCGCCGTGCCGGAGGAAAGCCGGTACTACGGCGAAGCGCAAAGGCTGATCGCCGCCCTTTCGGGCACCGAACCGATACCCGAAACACTTGTGCCGAAGCATTCGCTTTTAAGGGAGTTTATTTAATTTTTCATAAAACGGGAACAATAATGGAAAACCAGAAAAAGCAGGGAAGAAGCTTCTTAAGGGAAGCCGTTATACTTACCGCCGCGAGCTTCGCGGTCAAAATAATCGGCGTCGTGTTCAAGATACCGCTCACCAACATAATGGGCGATTCCATCGGTATCTTCACCGCCGCTTATTCGATCTACGCGATGCTTTTCATGCTCAGCACGAGCGGACTTCCGGTCGCGATAAGCCGGCTCGTCGCCGCCAGCAACGAGCGGGGACGCGGCAGGGAAGCGGACAGGATCGCGCTCATCGCGCTGATCGCGTTCGGGTTGATCGGCCTCTCTTTTTCGCTGCTTCTTATTGTTTTTGCTCCGCTGATCGCCGAAAAGACCAGCCACCCGGACAGCGTACTTGCGATGAGGATGATCGCCCCCTCGCTTTTCTGTATCTGCGTCTGCGCCTCGGTAAGGGGTTATTATCAGGGCCTGCGCAATATGTATCCCACCGCGATCTCACAGTTCATCGAGGCGTTCTTCAAGATGGCGGTCGGGCTTACCGCGGTGAATATCGCCGCTTCAAAGGGCGCTTCTCCGGAAGTCCAGGCGGCGTGCGCGATAAGCGGCGTGACCGTCGGCACGATGTTCGCGATGATATTCATACTGATCTATCGCGGCATATCCCGCAAAACGCTTCCGGTCTATACCGACGGATCGGTGCGCGGCGACGGCAAGCTTTTAAAGATGATAATGATCGTCGCTCTGCCGGTGACGCTGACCGCCGCGGCGCTCTATTTTTCCCAGTTCCTCGATACGATACTTATCGTCAATATACTTAAAGATTCCGGCGAGCAGGAAGCTGTCGCTCAAAAACTGTTCTCGGCGTATACCGGGCTTTCGGTCCCGATCTACGACCTGCTTCCCGCAACGCTCGTCTTCCCGATAGCCACAAGCATCCTTCCCGCAATATCCGCCGCGGTAGCGGTCAAAAAGGCAAAGACGGCGGCAAGGCTTTCGGAACAGGCGATCCGCATAAGCGGCATAATCGCGATCCCCTGCGGAGTGTTCCTGCTCATTTCCGGAAGATGGTGCATCGACCTCATCTACGGCGCCGACAAATGGTCGGAGAAGATCGATCCCGTCTCCGGTATCGGAAGCACCGCGCTCGATAACGCGACCGCCGCGCTTTCGGTGCTCGCCTTCGCGGTGTTCTTCATCTCGATAGTCTCGACGGCGAACGCGCTTCTTAACGCCTACGGCAAGCCGAATCTTCCGTTCCTCTCGGTGCTGTCCGGCATTGCCGTGCTCGTCGTGTCTGAAATAATCCTGCTTTACAGCCCGCTCGGCATCGTCGGCGCTGCTTTGAGCTCGGTGATATGCTATACCGTCGTAATGCTTTTAGACCTGCGCTTCCTGCGCAAACGCTGCGGCGTAAGATTAAAGCTTGCCGGGATGTTCGCACGGCCTTTGCTGTGCGGCCTTATCACCGCGATAGCGACCTTCCTCGCACGGATCGCTGCGACCGCGATCTGGCGGAACGCCGTCTCGGAACAGACCGATACGAGGGGCGCGGCGTTCTTCATCCTGGTAATCTCCGGGATAATCATGGTGATCGCCTACCTCACGTCGCTGCTCTTCTTCCGCGGCATCAAAGAACACGAGGTAAGATTGCTTCCGAAAGGCGATAAGATCGCCGGCCTGCTTTTGAAACTCCGTTGGCTCAAACCCGACGCGAAGCCCGAAAAATTAAGGATAAGGTCTGCCGTTGTTAACGAAGACGGAGGCGGTGAAAACGATGAACGTTGACGAAAGAAAACAGGCGATACTCGCCAAAAAAGACTATAAATTCGACGATCTCGTCGAGATATTGCGCCTCCTCCGCGGAGAGGGAGGCTGCCCCTGGGACCGCGAACAGACGCATCAGTCGATAAGAAAGGATCTTATCGAGGAGACCTACGAGCTCGTCGAGGGCATCGACGAGGACGACCCCGCGATGATGCGCGAGGAACTCGGCGACGTGCTCCTGCAGGTCGTCTTCCACTCCGGCATATCCGAGGACGCCGGCGATTTCGATATTGACGACGTCTGCGACGACGTCTGCAAAAAGCTTATCGTCCGCCATCCGCACGTTTTCGGCGACGTGGTAGCCGAGACGAGCGGCGAGGTTTTGAAAAACTGGGACAACATAAAAAAAGAGACCAAGCACCAGACCACCGATACCGACGTGCTGAGGTCGATCTCGAAAGCGCTTCCCGCGCTCATGCGGGCGCAGAAGCTGGGACAAAAAAGCCGCAAATGGGGCTTCGATTTCGAGGACGCGAGAGCCGCTGCCGAAAAGATACCGGAGGAAACGGCGGAGGCAATGGCGGCATTCGAGCGCGGCGACGCCGACGCCGCGGAGGAGGAATTCGGCGACCTTCTGCTCGCCGTCGTCAACGCCGCGCGCCTTGCCGGAGTCGACGCCGAAAAGGCGCTTTACCGTGCAAACGAGAAGTACATAACGCGTTTTGAAGAGGTCGAAAGGCTCTGCCGTGCGGAGGGAAAAAGCGTTTCCGAAACCCCGTTCGAACGAAAATGCGAGCTTTGGGACAAAGCAAAAGAAATTTTAGCGGAAAAAGCCCGATAAATAACGTTTTTTTGCCAAAAAAAGCGCAAAAAACTATTGAAAAACGGGAATAATTGTGTTATAATTTAGTCACCTGAAAAAATCAATTGAAAGGAATTTTATCATGAACAAAACCACTCTCGTCGAAGCAGTTGCTGCAAAGACCAACCTTAAGAAAAAAGAAGCTGACGCAGCCGTCAACGCTGTGATCGAAGCCATCACCGAAGAACTCGCTACCGG
>JAGAAM010000148.1 GCA_017615235.1 Clostridia bacterium | reverse complement strand
GCGTCCGTCTCCGCGCTGATCTCGCTTTTGAACGGCAGGGAAGCGTTGGACTATTCGCTTCCGGGAGCATTTCCGGTGATATCTGCAGCTTTTGCCGCGCTTTCCGCCGGGCTGTCCCTGCCGGAAGAAAACGCCTCCGTCTCCGGCGCTTTGAAGGGCTGTTGCCTCGGAACGGCGCTGATCTCGGCGTTCCTGATATTTTCCGCAAATAACGCGGAGATCGCTCTTGCGGCGGTCCCAGCCGTTACCGCGCAGTCTGCGCTGGAGATAAAAGCTATGCGCCGCATAATAAAAAAGGACCGTAACGAATAAGCATTATACCGGTGATGTATCAATGCTGTTCGTCAAAAAAGGAAAATCATCAGTGGCGGAAAGACTTATAAAAAAAGATATTGCCGATCCGTCCGGAAGTATCCTCGTAAAGGTCAATCTACGCTCCCCCGAGATCAGATGCGCTTCGGCGAAAGACCCTTTGAAAAGGCACGCCGTCCCGTTTTACGTCTCGCTGTCGGATACGCTCGCTTCCTACGCAGAAGGAGACCTTTTTAAAGCCGCCTCGAAGCGTTCCGGCACGGAGGGCTTTATTCCTTTCGCGGCGGTTATGAACTGGGAAATGACCTGCAATTCCGACAATTATATTTCGTTCGTAACGGATATTTCTATCTCCGACGGCAGATCCGGCGACCGCGAGCGCAGGACGCAGATATGGGACCGGAAGACCGGGCAAAGGTGCGTGTTCTACGATTTCTTCCTGCCCGGAAGCGCCGGAAAGATGGCTTCAAAGGTGATGCCCGGGAACGAAAAACGCTTCGACCGCGAACTGTTCGTCCTTCGCGAAAACGGATACGAGTTCTTCAAGCGGAACGGTAAAGGTACTTTTGAAGGCGTTTTCTTCACGAAAGAAGAGCTTGCGGACGAAGGGCTCCTGCGCGATATGAATTTGTAAAAATTCGGCGATTTTTCCATTTACAAAAGGCGTTTTTGCTGTTATAATATATCCGTAAACTTGTAATAAAGGAGTTTCCGGCAATGAAACAGATAAATATCGCCATACTCGGACAGGGAAGAAGCGGCAGGGACATCCACGGAGCGCATCTCCGCAAGGATACCGAACGTTTCAAAGTCGTCGCCGTCGTCGACGGCATGGAAGAACGCCGCGAACGCGCGAAGACCGAATACGGCTGCGACGTTTATTCGGATTATAAAGAGATCCTCGGCAGGAAAGATATCGATCTCGTCGTCAACTCAATGCCGAGCAACCTTCATTTCCCGATTACGAAAGACCTTTTGGAACACGATTTCAACGTCCTGTGCGAAAAACCTTTCGTTCCCACAGTCAAGGAATGCGATATCCTTACTGCGCTCGCCGCGGAACGCGGCCGCAAACTGCTCGTCTTCCAGCAAAGCCGTTTTGCCAATTACTTCCTTAAAGTAAAAGAGGTCATCGCCTCCGGCGTGCTCGGCAGGATCGTACATATCGGCATCCAGTTCAACAGCTTCGCGCGCCGCTGGGACTGGCAATGCTGCCTTTCCAACAACGGCGGCAACCTCGCCAACACCGGGCCTCATCCGCTCGACCAGGCGCTCAACCTGCTCGATTATTACGACGGCATGCCTCAGGTGTTCTGCCATATGGACCGCTGCAACACCTTCGGCGACGCGGAGGATTACGTCAAGCTTATCCTCAAGGCGCCCGACCGCCCGATAATCGACCTCGACATCTCCTCCTGCGACGCCTATCCCTGCTATACATATAAAGTGGAAGGCACGCGCGGCACTCTCAAAGGCACGATGGCGCATATCGACTGGAAGTATTTCGTCGAGTCAGAGGCGCCCGAACAGCACCTTGTCCGCGAGCCGCTGGTATATAACCCCGGCTCCTATCCCGCCTATTGCAGCGAAAAACTCGTTTGGCATGAAAGATCCTGGGACGGAGATCCGCAGGCGCCTTTCATCGCCGCGGTGCAGACCTATTACGACCAGGTGTATCAGCTCTTCACCGAAGGCCGCGAGCATGACATAAAACTCTATCAGGTGCGCCAGCAGCTCGCCGTCATCAACGAAGCGCACAGACAAAACTTCTGATTTTCAAACAAAAAAAGATCATTTGTATATCATTTGATCTTTTTTTGCGCTTTTTAACTTTGCTTAAGGTTTGCGATTTAAGATAAAGGCGTAAGGGGGATAAGATATGAGGATTTTACTTGCAGAAGACGAAAAAGCGCTCTCTAAAGCGATAATCAAGATCTTCGAAAAGAACAACTATTCCGCGGACGCCGTCTATGACGGCGAGGACGCGCTCGCCTATCTCGAGATGGGCAACTACGACGTTGCGGTACTGGATATTATGATGCCGAAAATGGACGGCATAACGGTTTTGAAAAAGATCCGCGCCGAAGGCAACCAGATCCCGGTGCTCATGCTCACCGCTAAATCGGAGATCGAGGATCGCGTCCTCGGGCTCGACAGCGGCGCGAACGATTACCTGCCCAAGCCTTTCGACACGCGTGAGCTTTTGGCGAGGATACGCAGCATAACCCGCACAAAGACCGAGAAGGAATCCAAACTCACCGTCGGGAACATCACCCTCGACCGCGCGACCTACGAGCTTTCGTCTCCGACCGGCAGTTTCAGACTGGCGAACAAGGAATACCAAATGATGGAATATCTTATGGTGAATCCCCGTCGCGTGCTTTCGACGGATATGCTTATGGAAAGGATCTGGGGTTACGAAAACGACGCGGAGATCAACGTCGTATGGGTATATATATCCTATCTCCGAAAAAAGCTTTCCGCGCTCGGCGCCGATATCCAGATCAAATCCTCGCGCAATGCGGGATATTCGCTGGAGGACGTAAATGATTAACAGACTAAAACGTAAATTCATACTGACAGGCACCGTGTTCATGCTTATCCTCATGACTTCGCTCGTGCTTATAATGAATATCGTCAATTATCAGGACGTCACTTCGGACGCCGATTCGGTACTCGACGTGCTTTCACAGCCCGGACTGCCTTTTACCGACGAACGCGAACCTCCGCAGGACTCCGGAAAAAAGTCGGAAAACATAAAGGATTTCGTCCCTAAAGGAATGTCTTTGGAAGTTCCCTACGAATCGAGGTTCTTCATCGTTATAGTCTCCGCCGACGGCGAGACGATCCAGTCCGATCTTTCGAGGATAGTCTCGGTCGACGGCGATTCCGCGAAGGAATATATCGAAAAAGCGCTCGAGAGCGGCTCCGACCGCGGATTTATCGGCAGCTTCCGCTTTTCGAAGACCGCGACCGAAAACGGCACGCGCATAATCTTCCTCGACTGCGGACGCAAACTTGATTCTTTCAAAAGCTTCCTGCGGATAAGCGTCTTCGTCGGTATCGGCGGCTGTATCGTCGTCTTTATCGCCTTTATCTTAACGGCGGGAAGGATCGTTTCGCCGATAGCCGAAAGCTATGAAAAGCAAAAACGCTTCATCTCCGACGCCGGGCACGAGATAAAGACTCCGCTCACGATAATCAACGCCAACGTCGATCTTCTGGAGACCGACGGCGAAAAGGAGGAGCTTTCCGACATCCGCCACCAGACGAAGCGGCTCACGGAACTCACCAACAACCTCATACTCCTTTCAAAAATGGAGGAAGCGGAGCACACGCTCCAAAAGATCGAATTTCCGCTCTCCGACCTTGTGACCGAAACAGTCGGATCGTTCCGCGCTCCCGCGGCTTCGCACGGGATCGAACTGTCGACGGAGATCGCTCCCGGCATAACCGCGAACGGCTCGCCCGACGCGATCCGCCAGCTCGTTTCGATACTTATGGACAACGCGGTGAAGTATTCTCCGGACGGAGGAAAGATCAAAGCCGGTCTGGCGCTCCACCGGAAGTCGGCGGTCATCACCGTAGGCAACACGGCGAAAGAGAAGATAAGCGAAAGCGACCTCCCGAGGATATTCGACAGGTTTTACCGAAGCGACGTTTCACGCAACTCCGGCACCGGCGGCCACGGCATCGGGCTGTCTATCGCGAAAGCCGTCGTCGAAGCACACGGCGGAAGCATCTCTGCTTCGACGTCCGACGGAAGCGATTTTCTCGTGACGGCGGTCATACCGCTGTAAATCAAAAAATTATTAAAGGAAGCGAAAAATCGCTTCCTTTTTTATGTCGGTTTTAGGTTCGGCGTGCATAACAGTTTCAAAGGAGGCGGGACAATGACTTTTGAAGAATACTACGGCGCAAGTTACGAAAGACTTTTGCTTACCGAAAAACTCCTTCGCGAAAAGGCCGAAGCGATAAAAAACGGCTGCTGCGAAAGCGCCGACCTTCAGCCGGTAGTTTACTACTGCTCGAGGATAAAACACCCCGACAGTATGCAAAGGAAGCTTGCAGCACGGGGCTTTCCGACGGACGTCGGTTCAGCTCTGACCAACGTTTACGACGCCGTCGGGATAAGGATAATATGTTCCTTCGCAAGCGACGTTTTATCGGCGGTCGAAAAGCTCGAAAACGATCCCGGTATCAAAATGATCGAAAAGAAGGACTATCTCTCGCACCCGAAACCCAACGGCTACCGCAGCATCCACCTCTGCATTAAACTCCTTGCAGCCGGAACGCTCGCGGAGATACAGGTCAGGACGATAGCGATGGATTTCTGGGCTACTCTCGAGCACCAGCTCAAATACAAAAAGAGCGTACAAAGCGAATCGCTCATAAGGAGCGAGCTCAAACGCTGCGCAGACGAGATCGCCTCCGCCGATCTTTCGATGCAGACGATCCGCGAGATCCTGAAAGAAATCTGAACCGTTTTAAGTTCAGTTAAGTTTGAAGTCTAAAATGGTATCTGTAAACAGTAAATACACCGTGGAGGTAACAAATCATGTACGGAAACTATTATGAAAACAATGAAAACGCGGAACGCGAAGCCGTTATCGCGGAAGCAAAAGCCAAAGCGCCCAAAAGGCGCGGCGGGATTGCGGCCGTGATCGCCGTAATGCTCTGCGGCTTGCTGTTCGGCGCCTGCGCAGCCGGCGCTTTTGCCGGAGTCAGCGCGCTTATAAACGGCGAAACCTCTCAAGCCTCCGAATATGCAGAAAGCAATGAACAGAAAACTTCGGCGGCAGTGATAAGCACCGTCACCTATACGCCGGGAGACACCGCGCTTTCGCAGTCGCTCGACGTAAGCGACATCGCGGAAGGTATGATGCCCGCGATGGTATCGATAACCAATATCAGCGTCCAGGAAGTACAGAGCTATTTCGGGATGTTCGGCGGGAGCCGCACACAGACCCGGGAATCGCAAAGCAGCGGCACCGGTATAATAATCGGTGTAAACGACAGCGAACTGCTTATCGTAACCAACAACCACGTCGTCGAAGACGCTACCACGCTTTCGGTATGTTTCGACGATAACGAGGTCTGCGAAGCCGCGATAAAAGGCACCGACCCCGACAACGACCTCGCGGTCATCGCTGTGAAACTTTCGGCGATCCCCGGCGAAACGTATAAGGTCATCAGGATCGCAGCTTTAGGCGATTCCGACGCGCTCAAGGTCGGCCAGCAGGTCGTCGCCATCGGCAACGCGCTCGGCTACGGCCAGTCGGTCACCACCGGCATCGTAAGCGCGCTCGGCAGACAGATCGACACCACCGACGCCATTATGATACAGACCGACGCGGCTATCAATCCCGGGAACTCCGGCGGTGCGCTTCTTAATATGGACGGAGAGGTCGTCGGTATCAACTCTGCAAAATTCAGTTCCACCGACGTCGAGGGTATGGGCTACGCCATCTCGATCACTACGGCTATGCCGATCATCGAGGATCTTATGAACCGCACCACAAGGGAAATAGTCGCGGATGAAGACGCATCATGCCTCGGCGTGAAGGGCGAGGATATCACTTCCTCGATCTCCGCCGCCTACGGCGTCCCGCAGGGAATATACATCACTTCGCTCGACAGCGACAGCCCGCTTGCCGAAGCCGGGATCACCGTAAAAAGCGTCATCACACATTTCGACGGCATCCGCGTGACGAGTTATTCCAACCTTGAAAACCGCCTGAAATACTACGCCGCCGGCGAGACCGTCGAGATAACCGTCCAGGTCGCCGAAGGCAACGGATACGTCGAAAAGACTTACGAGATCACGCTCGGCAGAGCCTCGGATCATACATCCGGCAGCAGCGGCAGCGAAGGATACGGCTACTTCGGCAGACCTTAAAAACTGATCATAAACAAAAAACCGGCCGGACGGTCATCCCGTTCCGGTCGGTATCTTTTTTTGGTTATTACTGAATGTTCTCCGCGACTCTTTCAAGCGTTCCGTCGTCGAACAGCTCGAGAAAGGCGTCGAGGAAGACCGGGTCGAACTGCGTTCCTCTGCCGTTCACGAGCTCGCTGCGAATCTTTTCGTCCGGGAGCCCGCTGCGGTAAATACGGTCGGAATGCATCGCGTCGTAGGCGTCTGCGATGCTGACCACGCGTGCGTGTACGGGTATCTTTTCGCCCGCAAGCCCTTCGGGATAACCTTTCCCGTCATAGCGCTCGTGGTGGTAACGAGCCGTCTCGGAAGCGCCGGCAAGCTTGCTCGATTCCGCAAGGATACCGCCGCCTATCGTCGTGTGCGATTTGATGACGGAAAATTCTTCCGGAGTCAGTTTTCCGGGCTTGTTGAGCACGCTGTCGGGTATGCCTATCTTGCCGATGTCGTGCATAAGCGCTTCGCGGCGGAGTTCGGCGATCTCGTCCTCGTCCCAGCCGAGTTTGTCTGCCAGCGCGACCGAATATTCCGAAACGCGGAAGGAATGACCGTTGGTGTAACGGTCTTTCGCGTCGATCGCGTGCGCGAGCATATTCACCATCTCGATGTTATAACTCTCGATGCGCTCCGCGCGCTCTTTCGCGACTTTCGTCTGCTTTTCGACTTCTTTGTTGAGCATCTCGGTGTATTCGTTACGGAAAAGCACGCTCCGGTGATACTGCACCATGGCTATCGCCGTAAAACCCGCCAGCCCCGCGAAAAGCAGCGGAAAACGCTGCATGAACACCTCGGAATAATATCCGGCGACGTATTGGCGCAGCGGAGTATAAAACAGCACCGAGAAGAATATTACGTAATACGCCGACATATATATCCCGCATCTTACGCTGACAAAATAGCTTATGCCGATAGGAAGGAAGAACGACCACAGGATCGCCGTTCCTTCGGAAGCGCCGGTGATCGCGTAATAGGTGAAAGCTACGGCGCAGAACATAGTCGGGATGATGACGGCGATTTTGCGGTTCTTTTTCACCCGGGCGAAAAACGCGCAGGCCGTTCCGCCGATCAGCGTCGCCGCCGAAGCGATGAACATGGGGACGTTGAACTCATGTGCGACAAGATTGATGATTATAAGGATTATGCCGAGTATCGCCGTAAAAATACTTACGACGGTCAAAGCGTTCAGGCTCGATCTGAGCTGATCGCCGACGTAGATCGTGCGGTTAAGCTCTTTCCAGCCGGTTTTGAAGGATTCAAATACTTTTTTCATAACGTTTTATTCATTCTTTTATAATTATGAGCGTTTTTGCAATGGGTATTATATCACGGAAGAACGCCGAAATCAATGTGAAAAGTTCCATATATTTAATCGATACGCCTCTGGTTTTTGCCGTCCGTTTGCAGTTTCCGCCCTTAAAGCATATTATGTAACGAATCGATAAACAGGGGGAACTGCAATGGATTTTTTTGCCGGAGCAAATACGAAAGACGGCTTCGTTTCGATCTTTGACAAGGCGTTCAAAGACGTTGAAAGACTTTATATAATCAAAGGCTCCTGCGGCTGCGGGAAATCCACTTTTATGCGGCGCGTCGCCGATACAGCGGAGGAAAAAGGCTTTTCGGCAAACCGGATATACTGTTCCGGCGATCCGGACTCGCTCGACGGAGTGACGGTGCCGGAGCTCGGGTTCGGCGTCTGCGACGGCACGGCGCCGCATACAGTCGATGTGAGATATCCAGCCGTGCGCGAAAGCCTTGTCGACCTGGGCGAATTCTGGCACGGAGAAAGACTTTTGCCGCACCGCGAAAGGATAATCGCGCTGACCGACGAAAAGGCAAAAAAGTATTCTTCCGCATACAGTTCGCTTTCCGCGGCGGGAAAACTGCGCGAAGTCTGCGACGGACTTGAACTTCCGTTCGTCGACGCTCCGGGGGTAAAAAGGCTCGCGAAGAAAGCGTTCTCGCGCGTTTGCGGGAACGGAGACGGAGGAAGGGAAACCGTCTTTGCATCGGCTTTCACGCCGAAGGGCTTCACCGTGCTCGATACCTTCGGCAAAGCCGAAACGGTTATAAAGGTTTCCGGTCCTCGCTCCGCCTGCGATATTTTCATCGATCACCTGTGCGAGATCGCGCTCGGAAACGGCGTTCCGCATACGGTATCGCTCTGCGCGACTGATCCGCAAAAAGCCGATTCGGTCTTCTTCCATAAAAGCGGAACGCTCGTCACGGCGCTTACAAAAGCGCCCTGCGCTTCTTACGGCAGGCAGAAGCGCACCGATCTTTCCCGGTTTGCGGATAAAGAGGGTCTGTCCGAGGTGAAAGGGAGGATCGCCCTGCTCAAAAAGCTAATCGCCGGGTGCGAAAAGCAGGCGCTGACCGACCTGCGCGCCGCTTCGGAGATACACAAAGAGCTTGAAGCGATATATATCCCGGCGATGGATTTCGGCTCGCTCAACGGCTATGCATTGTCGTTCATAAAAAAGCTTTTCTGCTGAATATCCGCGTCCCTTCGGGCATATAGATTGAACGAAG
>JAGAAM010000147.1 GCA_017615235.1 Clostridia bacterium | reverse complement strand
TTACGGCGGTACGGCGGTCGACGTCGGGGATATGATCTATCTCTCGCGGGACGGACGGATCTGCCGGCGCGCGGTCGGGGAAGAGGAGCTCGTTCCGGTCGCGGAGTTCGACGCGAAATACCTTAATTATTCGCGCGGGAAGCTGTGGTTCATAGCCGAAAATGCGATTATGACCTGCGGCCCGGAAGGGAAGGGGCTTGCCGTTTTCAAAAGGTTCGGCGAAAATGTTACGCACCTTTACGTTTCGGACGATGACATTTACATACTCGAAGGCGAAAGCGTGCTCCGCGTGGGCGATAACGGCGAAGAGTCTTTGATCTTCACCCGTAAAGGTATCGCCGGCTTCATCCCGGAACGGAAAAGCTTCCGCTGGGTGACCGAAAACCCGTATTTCGATCCGGAACTGTTGAGCGGCGAGGAGGTATATTCCGAGATCGCTTCCGAATACGTCACGCATCGCGTCGACCTTGACGGAAACGATATTGCCGAAGAAAGCGAAACCGCCGTACAAGCCTGCCCGGACTGCGGTAAAGCCGGCTGTCACGCCGCGGATACTGCGCAGACCGGCGATAACGATATCCCGGAATACACCGGCCCTTACGTAAAAGTCGGCGAGGTGACTCTTCCGCTCGCCCGGCATATGCCGGGTACCTATTTCACCAAAAACGGCTCCGCCTGCACCTGCCATCACACATCGACCAATTATTGCATAAATTCCGTCGGGAACTGCAACTGTATGCGTTATTATCCGACCGGATACAAGGCGACCTGCCAGGTCGATCTGCTCGGAGCGCAATGCTTCGCCTTTGCGAGGATGGTGTTCTGGTCCTGCTTCGGCTTCATCGATAACGCGTCGAATTCTTCCTTATATTATAACGTAGGCACTCTCTCACGCGGGAACGTGACAAAGAACACCGCCCGTGAACTTTTGCAGAAAGCCGATACCGGCGCCCACGTAAGGACGGCGGCGGGTCACTCAGTCGCGATACTCACGATGGACGACGAGACCCTCGTCATCTATCACGGCAACGCCGGCGGCGACGGCGTCGCCTCCTCGCCCTGCATAGTCTCGACAAGGCATTACACCTGGGAAAAATTCGCCAATTACGCCGCTCCCGGCATACTTTACGTCAATATGCCGAGGAACCATCCCGGATCGACGGTCATCTCTTCGGATACCGGCTCCGGCTATTACGTCGCCGAATCCAACGTAAACCTCCGCTCCGGCGCTTCGACTTCTTACGATTCTCTCGCAGTTATCCAGAAAGGCGAATTCGTTCTCATCACCGAGACCGAAGGCGACTGGGGAAAGACGGTCTACGAAGGCGCCGAAGGCTGGGTCAAGATGTCCTACCTTTCGCTCTACAGCCTTGATAAACTTTTCCCGTCTCCGCACAGCCCTTATGCGCTTGACGAGGAAAACGGCTATATCCGCGCGAAAGTGCATAAACAAACGCTCGATTCGTTTGCCGAGTATTTCAGCAAACAGAACATTTACGTCACCGATCTCAACGGAAGCCCGCTTCAGGACGGCGATTACGTAGGGACGGGGTGCCGGGTCTCGATAATGATCGGAGACGCCGCGGCCGATACCGCCGATCTCGTCATCGCCGGCGATATCAACGGCAACGGTTACGTCGACGTCGGCGATTACCTCGCGGTGAAGCGCTCCGTGCTCGGAAGCTACTGCATGCTCGGCTGTTTCAGCGCCGCCGCGGACGTTTCGGCGGACGGAAATGTCGGCGCCGAGGATTATCTTATGATCCGCCGGTTCTTCCTTGGCACGGTCGAAGGTTTCTGATCCCGTAACAGAAAATTTACAAATACAGCAGTAAAATTTTACTTTTTCCCGCTTTTTTTAAAAAAAGTATTTACAAAATTGATTTAGTGTGCTATTATCATTACAGCCAAAAAAATCTATAAAAGGAGTTTTTTCAAAATGAAGAAGTTTATCGCAATTCTTCTCGTAGCAATGCTTGTCATTCCGGCTGCGATCGTCCTTTCCGCTTCAGCAGAACAGACGCTCGTATCCCTGGGCAAGGATTACACCGTTTCCGGCAGCGGACACGGCTACATCGTGACCGAAGGTCAGTGGCCCTGCCACTATGACGCAGACCTCACCGACGGCGTCGCTGTCGAGGTGATCAGCTATGCGGATGACGACTGGTTCTCCATCAACACCAACGCCGGCGTTGACGGTTCCAACGTCATCGACTACATCTGCACCATCACCATCGACCTCGACGAAGTGATCGATCAGGTCGCTCTCGCAAAGATCCACATGCTGGCTCCCGTTTCCGATTCCGGCATCGACGTTCCCTCCAAGGTCGTGATCTCCGTTTCCGCGGACGGCGAAGAATTCACCGAAGTAGCTGAAAAACTGCACGATGATTTAACCGCTCTCGTTGGCGACGGCGAAGCATCTTTCTGGGCCGATTTTGATTTCGGCGCAGGCTACTCCGCACAGTACGTACAGTTCGCGTTCACCAACTACGGCGGACACAAGTTCATCAACGAACTCGAAGTTTACACCGATTCCGATGCTGAACCCGCTGACGGCGGCGACGAGTCCGAACCCGAAGACGAGTCCGAACCCGAAGACGATTCCGAACCCGAAAACGAAGGCCCGTTCGCTAACTTCACCGAAGAAGACGACTGGACTACCGTTACCGGCGAGACCGGTTTCTGGCAGGGCGGCGCGAACGAGACCGACTATGATCTCTCGTTCCAGTACTCCTACAAAACCGACGGTGAAT
>JAGAAM010000146.1 GCA_017615235.1 Clostridia bacterium | reverse complement strand
TCGCGCAGGTAGGAAGGCGCGGTGAAGTAAAGCACAAAGCTTTCTTTGTTCTCCACGGGGAAGGTGAGTTTATACATCTCTTTGGCTTCCTCGTAGGTATAGCCGATCATGTTCTTCATAAGCTCGGCTTTCAAAGGCATTTCAACGGTTATCACCACCACGGTGTCTTTTTTGCTCACCGTGCCGGGTTCTATGCTCTGTTTAACGACCCTGCCTTTGCCGCCTTCGGCTTCGGTCTCTTCTATCTCGACCTTGTAAAGCGCGTAGGTTTCGGCAAAGCGGCGCGCTTCGGCTTCGGTCATGCCGATGCAGTTCGGCATCTTGGCGGTCTTGGTGATCTCTTCGGGCCGTGAGCGGACGTAAACCGTAACGGTTTCGCCGACTTTGACTTCGGTCCCCCCTGCGGGAAGGGTGTCTATTACCTGATTGTCGAAATAGAAATCGTTTTCTGAAGTCTGGTTTTCGGTTATCTCCACCTTAAGTTCCAGGTTCTTCAGCATCGTTTCGGCATAGCTCTTGGAATAGCCCTTAAGGTAGGGGACTATGACCTTCGACGAGCGGTTCACCGTAACCGAGGTGAAGTGAAGCATGCCGGAACTGTCCGGGCGGCTCAGATGCCCCGCCGGAGGCTCGGTGGAAATAATCGTGTTGTTCTCCAGATCGTCGCGGTGGTCGTAGGTTATGCTGTCTATGGTGAACTTCGCGCCGTAAGACCCGTTCCGCAGGTTGGAAACGAGCTGCTGCGAATAAAGTTCGTTCACAATGTTCGGGAATTCGGCTTCCGCGGTCTCCTTGGTTCCCTGGATGTTCTTGAAAGCGTCGATACCGACGGTAGCGCCCAGCGCCACGACCACAAGCAGGAACGCCATCGTAACTCCCACGATTATCGGGAACATAGAACGGCTTGCCTTTTTGGGCTTCTTGCTGCGCTTGGAGTTCTGTTTTGCGTTCTTTTTCGTTCCGTTCTTCGTGCTTCCCGGTTTTTGCTGCTTCTTGCCCAGCGATTCGGCTATCTCCTCGTCGCCGTAGGGCTGTATCTCGGTGGTGTCGATCATGTCGATCGAAACCACGGTGCTCCTGCCGACCGGGCTTTCCTCCGCGCCGACCGGGGACATCGAGAATATAACGTCCGGGTTGCGAAGCACCCATTCTATAGCCTTCGCCATCGAGTGAGCGGAGGTAAAGCGGTCGCTCGGCGATTTTTCCATCGCCTTAAGGATTATCTGCGAAACGCCTACCGGGATGTTAAGGTCGATATCGCGCGGGTTCACCGGCTCGTTGTTGACCTGCATCATCGCAACCGCCATAGGCGTGTCGGCAATAAAGGGCAGGGTGCCGGTAACGGCTTCGTAAAGCATAACGCCAACGGAATAGATGTCCGAATAATAATCGGTCTCCTTGCCGCAAGCCTGCTCCGGCGAGATGTAATACACCGTGCCGATAGCCTTTTCGTCGTTCTTCGCAGAAGTGTCGTTCGGCAGCTTGGCAATGCCGAAGTCGGTAACCTTTATATCGCCCGAACGCATAAGTATAACGTTCTGCGGCTTAATGTCGCGGTGGACTATCCCTTTGCTGTGCGCGTGTTCGAGCGCGCGCAGTATCTGCAGAATGTAAATGCAGGCTTCCTTCCAGCCTATCGCGCCCTTGTTGTCAAGATATTCGCGCAGAGTAATGCCGTCGAGAAACTCCATAACGATATATTTGATATCGGGGTAGATCGCAACGTCGTAAACGCTCACGATGTTCTTGTTGGAAAGCATCGCGACCGCTTTCGATTCGTCGATAAAACGCGCTTCGGCAGATTCGTCGCCGTTGTATTCGTCGTTAAGGATCTTTATTGCGACTATACGGTTCATAACAAGGTCCTGCGCCTTCAGCACGCAGGCCATGCCGCCCACGCCGACAAGCTCCAGAATCTTGTATCTGCCGTCGAGCACTTTTCCAACAAATCCTTCGTATTTGTTCATGCCGGTTTCCTTTCGTCAATCAAAAATCGGAACCTCAAACAGTCAGTCCTTTTCTATAAGTACGGCGGTTATGTTGTCGCTCCCGCCTTCCGAGTTCGCTTCTTCAATAAGTCTGTCAACACGCGCTTTAAGCGAGGCTTTTCTGCCGTTCGCATTCTGCAGCGTTATTATTTCTTCGATCCGCAGGTCGCTCAAGTGGTTCGTTAACCCGTCGGTGCAGAGCAGCAGCTGTTCGAAATCCTTTATCGTGTAGCAGTCGCCTTCAACCGTGCTGTTCACGCCCAGCGCGCGGAGTATTATGTTCTTGTTCGGGTGGAACGCCGCTTCCGCCTGCGAAATTTCGCCTTTGTCGATAAGATACTGCACGAACGAGTGATCTTTCGAAACCTGCTTGATCCCCGCGGCGGTGCGCTTGTAAAGCCTGCTGTCGCCTATGTTTATCGCAAAACAGCCCGCTTCGGTGCATATCGCCGCCACTATCGTGGTGCCCATGCCGTCAAGCTCTTCGTCCGCAATCGCCTTTTCGTAAACAGCCTTGTTCGCCGCGTCTGCCGCGCTGCGCAGCAGCGTCTTTACGGCGCGTGCGTCAGAAGCCGCCGGATCTTTCGCGGAGAACGCCTTGCGTATTACGGAAGCGAAAGCCTTTACCGCGGTGCCGCTGGCGATGTTGCCGCCCTTGGCGCCGCCCATGCCGTCGCACACTATCGCGCAGACGTATCCGTCCCGCGCGAACACGGCGTAGCTGTCCTGATTGTTCCGGCGTTTAAGACCTATATCGGTCTTTCCGTAAAACCTCATACGCGGATTTCCTTTCCCGCGGGGGTACCGCGGTCTTTTTCCCGTGCGCGCAGCTGACCGCAGCTTGCGTTTATGTCCGCGCCCAGCTTTCTGCGCACCGTTACGTTTATTTTATATTTTTCCACGGTATCTGTAAATACCTTT
>JAGAAM010000145.1 GCA_017615235.1 Clostridia bacterium | reverse complement strand
GGAAACGGCGTGATAAGCATACTGATAGGGCTGTTTTTCGTATTGATCGACGTCGATCTGTATACGGAATTCGGCGTTTTCGGCATCCTGCCGGACTTTGTAGGCTATTTTCTTATAATGCGCGGCTGCGCGCAGCTTCGCAAAGAGAGCAAAAAGATCAAAAAGACCGGGTTCTGGTGTATGCTCCTCGCGGTGGCGACGGTGCTGACCTACGGCGCGAAGGCGCTCGGGCTCGCGCTGGTATCGACTCCGCTCGCGACGGTCTTCGCGGTCATCGAAACGCTCGCGCCGATAGTCATACTCGTGCTTATCGTCGAAGGAATCCGCGAGATCGAGATCGATTCCGCGGCCGACCTTAAAACAAAATGGCTGTTCCGCCTTCTCGTTCCTTACGGCGCTTCCCAGGTGCTCGCGCTGGTATTCAGCGTTTCCAACCGGGACGTTAAAGACGTTTTCAATTACGCGGCTGTCGCCTGTTCGTTCCTTTACCTCGCGCTTCTTGCGTTTTCCGTCCGGAAATACGTCGCCGTGAAAAAAGAAAACGCCGTTAAGGAGAGCGACCCTCCGGAAGAAGGCTGACCGCGTTTTTACGGTATCAATTTCAAATGGTGGTTATTATGAAAAAATCGTTGTTCCTCGCGCTTGCCGTGCTTCTGATCTTCGCCGCCAGCTGTTCCGGCGTGACCGAAGTATCAGGCGATCCCGTTTCGTCGGAAGTATCCGAAGAAATCTCCGTGCAGGAGGAATCCTCCGAACCGGAGATACCGACTCACGAATTCAAGGGTGAAGATATGATCGAAAACCTTACTTATAAAAACCCCGGCGAGATGGGCGACAACGACGGCCCGGCGTTCTGCGTTTACTCCGGAAAGGGCATGAACAAAGCCGAGATGAAGCTGGAGCTTTCCGCCGTCGAGCATTCGACGGTCGGCACCGGCGGCATCACCGTCAACGGGTTTATTTTCCTCGGAGTCGACGTCTACGCCAAAGAGGGTTACTGGATCAACTGCTGCGACGCCGGGGTTTTCTACAGCGAACAGCACGGCGGATGGAAGATTTTTTCCAACACCTACGATTCCACCGGAAACGGAGAGGGCGAATGGTACCACAGCAAGGAGACGCTCGACCCGACGCGCGATTACCTGATCACGCTCGATTCTTCAAAGAATGACGGCGAACTCACGCTCACGCTCAACTGCCTCGATTCCGGCGAAGTCGCTATGGAACACACCTTCAAGCTTTACGGCACCCGCGCCGACGGCTCGAACACGAGCTATCTTACCAACTTTGCGATCGACTGGATCAACGGAAGCTGGATCGACAAAAACGGCGAGCCGACCGATAAATGGGTCGAGGTGTTAAAAGCCGCCGAAGGGCAGGGGATATACTTCAAAAACATCCGCGTTTACGATTGCGCGCTTTACCGCGAAGGCGAGCGCCTCGACTGGACTTCCGACCTCACCAACCGCCGCTGCCTAATGCCGGATTCGACCTACGACGTGGACGGGACCGTCGTCACCGTTCACTCCGGCACCTTCGATACCGAGTATATCGTCGATATCGTGATAGAGTAATAACAGCAGAGTTTACAAATATAGAAATACCGGCTGAGTAAGGAACAGCATCCTTATTTCAGTCGGTTTTTTGTCGCTGATCGGCGCAAACGGAATGCATCATTTGCCGAGTGTCCTTAAGAACACTCGGCATGCAGTTTGCCTTTTTATGCGTCTTATAAACTTTCCGCGTTGGGTATATCGTAATAATCGACGCGCGTCGAATTATCGAAAACGGCAGGATAAATATTCTCCGCCGGATCTATGCCCGCCAGACGGCAGACGGAATCGTGCATACGCGCCGTGAGATCGGTAACGCGCTCCCTGCGCGGAAGCGTTTTATCCGGGAAGAGCGGTTCGCCGACCGAAAGAGTGAAGCAGGCGTCCTGACGGAATATCTTTTTACGGACAAAGCCCGGTTCGCGGTACGAAAACGCCATCGGGAGCACCGGCTTGTCGCATTGAACGGCGAAATAAGCCGCTCCGGTCTTGAAAGGTCTTATCGGGGCGTAGAACTCCCACATGCTGCCCTCCGCGTAGACGTGGAGCCAGCCTCCTTTATCAAGCAGTTTGCGGATCGCGCCGGCGAAAGCGACGGAGGCGTGCGGATCGCCCACGGGGATCGGAATGCCGCCGACCATTCTTATAAGCCCCGCGTTCTCGCCGCGGACGTTTACGTCCCATGCGAGCAGGTTGGAGCGGAACGGCCGGATCGCTTTCATCACGCAGATATAATCCCAGAGGTGGACGTGATTGGCACAGGAGACCACGCCTTTTTTCAGAAGTTCCCGGTTCTTTTTCACGTTCTCCCTGCCGCGTATCTTAAGCCCGAGCCTGACGGACGCGAGCGAAAAGACGAGCAGGTTGAGCGCAAGGCGCGTCAGCGCTTGTTTGAATCTGAACGGCCTCGATTCGTCGACGTACGGATAATCGCCGTCGAACACCGCGCCGTTGTTTTTCTTCACGACGAGATAGTGCCTGTCGGTGTATTTCGGAAATGGGTAGCGCGTCGGTTTTGGATCGAACATCATGCCGGCCCTTTCGTTGTCATCGTTTTCTGCACTATATCATATTCGCGGTTTTTTGTCAACTTTTAAGGTCTTTCACAAGGTTTATGATTTGAACGGAAAAGGACATAGACATATCTGCAAGCTTGTTTTCTTTCATATTTGAACCTCGTTTTAATGATGTCGGCGCAAAGCGCCTTATGATGTATCGGCTTCGCCGAAATGATGTTGCTCGCTTTGCTCGCCATGATGCGATGTTTGCCCCTCATGTCCCACAGGACACATCATGCGCGTCAGCGCACATCATTGCCGAAGGCAACATCATTTGCCCGCAGGGCAAACATCATTCAAAGAAACCGAATTTGTCCGGTAGACAAATTCGGTTTCTTTGATGGAGCTGGTGGTGAGATTCGAACTCACGACCTGCTGATTACGAATCAGCTGCACTACCCCTGTGCTACACCAGCAATTTTTGATTGCTCCTTATTGTAGCACATTTTTTCTTCTTTTGCAAGACCTTTTTCGGCTTTTTGCAAAATTTCTTTTTCTTGCGGGGAAAGCACGGCGCGGCGGGGGAGGGGCAAGAGGCGGCAAGACGGCAGTTTTGCTCAAAAGAGTGCAAGGCGGCGCCTTTAGAGGAGAGCGGCGGATAGCCGGGGCTATTTTCCGTAAAGGAGCAATCGTTTATAAAGCGGCAGCGCGCGGGCGTCGCTGCTCGAAAGAAAAACGCCGCCTCTCTCGCCGCTCGGGGACAGCAACCCTTTTTCCCCGAGCGCGCGGGCAAGTTGCCGCGCCGTACCCGCCGCGCCGTCAAAAAGCGGCACGTCATCTCCCACTACGCGCAAAATGGCGCGCGCGGCGAAGGGGAAGTGCGTACAGCCGAGCACCACGGCGTCTGGGCGCGGCGAGAGGTATGGGGCAAGCAGTTTTTGGAGTGTTTCGTCGGTCTTAGGCGCGTCGGCAAGTCCCGATTCGACAAGCGGGACCAGTTCTGCCGCGGCGACGGGCAACACGGTCGCTTGTGCGTTTGCTTTTTCAAGGAGACGACGAAATTTTGCCGAGCCGAGCGTGGCGGGGGTCGCCAACACCAACACACGAGGGCGCGGCGCAACGGCAAGGGCGGGGAGGAGCGCCGGCTCCATACCCACGATCACGCGATCGGGATAGCGCTCTCGCAAAGAGGATACGGCAAGCGCCGTCGCCGTGTTGCAGGCGATCACGAGCGCCTTTGAGGAGAGAAGCAATCGCGCGGCGTGAAACGAGGTAAGGCGCAGGATCTCCGCGTCGCTTTTTTCTCCGTAGGGCGCGTTTGCCGTGTCGCCGAAATAGAAAAAGCGTTCCGCGGGAAGCGCTTTTTTGACTTCCCGCAGAACGCCGATGCCGCCCGCGCCCGAGTCGAAAACGGCTACGGGAGAGGCAGGGTCGATACCGCCTTTTTGTATTCGGGGTGAAAAGATCATAGGTTTTCCTCTAAAAGTTCTTGAAAGATCGCGCGGATCACCGCCACGCTCGTGACGTGAGAGAGACGGTTTTTTGCCCTCGCCGCGCCGAAAAACCCCCTGCAATACCATAGCATATGCTTGCGCGACTCGGCGATGCCAATCGCTTCGCCTTTCTTTTTGGCGAGGAGTTCTTCCTCGTCGTGGTATCTGAAGAGGCATCCGGCGTACTTCGCAAGAAGCGTCGAGCTGTTCGCGATCTGCACGTAGAGCTCGTCCATGCCGCTGGCGATCCCGGTCTCCTTAAGTGCTTTGTTCAGATAGACGGCGCGC
>JAGAAM010000144.1 GCA_017615235.1 Clostridia bacterium | reverse complement strand
GGTAAAGGCATATGAGGCGATAGTTAAAGGCCAGAACATACCCACTCCCGGCGTGCCCGCTTCCTTCAAGGTGCTTGCAAAAGAACTGCAGTCGCTTGCTCTGGACGTGCGCGTGCTCGATAAGGACGACAAGGAGATCCCGCTCAAGGATTACTCCGACGACGACGGTCCCGACGAACGCAGGTTCAGCGAGGAAGAGCTCGGCAAGAGCGTGCTCGAACATCCCGAAGACGTTATGTACGACGACGAACACGGCGTTGTGGAAGGCGAATCGGAGGACGACGATTATCCGCTGCCCGACGGCGATTCCGACGAGGATGACGACGAAGAAGAAACCTACGTCTATGACGAGCACGAAAACGACGACGACAACTACAACGATTGAAAAGGAGATGCGATAAATGGAAAACAACATTGAATTTGAATCCATAAAAATTGGTCTTGCTTCTCCGGAAATGATAAGATCGTGGTCCTACGGCGAAGTCAAAAAGCCCGAGACCATTAACTACCGCACGCTTAAGCCCGAACGCGACGGCCTTTTCTGCGAGCGTATTTTCGGCCCGACTAAGGACTGGGAATGCCATTGCGGCAAGTATAAAAGAGGCGCCCGCTACAAGGGCAAGATCTGCGAAAAATGCGGTGTGGAGATCACCACTTCGCGCGTGCGCCGCGAAAGAATGGGGCACGTCGAACTCGCCGCTCCCGTTTCGCATATCTGGTATTTCCGCTCTATTCCTTCCAGAATGGGCCTGCTGCTTAACCTTTCGCCCAAACTTCTGGAAAAGGTGCTTTATTTCGCCCAGTACATCGTTACCGACCCGGGCGAAACCCCGCTTGCCAAATACCAGCTTCTGACCGAGACCCAGTACCGCGAATACCGCGAAAAGTACGAGGACGATTTCGAAGCCGGAATGGGCGCTGAAGCCATTAAGAAGCTGCTTGCCGAGATCGACCTCGAAGCCGAGGCGGAACGGCTCAAAAAAGAGCTTCTCACCGCGCAGGGACAGCGCAAGATAAGGGATATCAAACGTCTGGAAGTCGTGGAGGCGTTCCGCCTTTCCGGCAACCGCCCGGAATGGATGATACTCGAAGCGCTGCCCGTTATCCCGCCCGAAATCAGGCCTATGGTCCAGCTCGACGGCGGCAGGTTCGCCACCTCGGATATCAACGACCTTTACAGGCGCGTTATCAACCGCAACAACCGCCTTATGAAGCTTATGGAGCTTCAGGCGCCGGACATAATCATCCGCAACGAAAAGAGGATGCTGCAGGAAGCGGTCGACGCTCTGTTCGACAACGGCAAACGCGGCAGGCCGGTCACCGGTCCCAACAACCGCCCGCTTAAATCTCTTTCCGAAATGCTGCGCGGCAAGCAGGGCCGTTTCAGGCAGAACCTGCTCGGCAAACGCGTGGACTACTCCGGCCGTTCGGTCATAGTCGTGGGTCCCGAACTCAAGATCTATCAGTGCGGTCTGCCCAAGGAAATGGCGCTCGAACTGTTCAAACCGTTCGTTATGAAGCAGCTCGTTTCCACCGGCAAATCCAGCAATATCAAGGACGCGAAGAAGCGCGTCGAACGTGCGAACCCGGAAGTCTGGGACGCGCTCGACGTCGTTATAAAAGAGCACCCCGTGCTGCTTAACCGCGCGCCTACGCTGCACAGGCTTTCGATCCAGGCGTTCGAACCGATCCTGGTCGAAGGCAGAGCGATAAAACTCCACCCGCTGGCTTGCCCGGCGTTCAACGCCGACTTCGACGGCGACCAGATGCCGGTCCACGTTCCGCTTTCCGCGGAAGCGCAGGCAGAGGCGAGGTTCCTTATGCTTTCGCCCAACAACCTGCTTAAACCGGTGAACGGGCGCGCCGTTACCGTTCCTTCGCAGGATATGGTGTTAGGTTCGTTCTACCTCACGCTCGACAAAGCGGGCGAACCCGGCGAGGGCAAGTATTTCAACAGCATGGACGAAGCCGTTATGGCTTACGAAAACGGCGAACTGGGGCTCCACGCCAGGATCAAAGTCCGCGTTACGAAGGATTTCGACGGCGTTTCCCGCACCGGTATGACCGAAACCACGCTCGGCAGGCTCATCTTCAACGCCCCGATCCCGCAGGATCTCGGCTTTGTTGACAGAAGCAAGCCCGAAAACGATTTCAAACTCGAAATCGATTTCGTCACCACGAACTCCGAACTCGCCGCCATAGTCGACCGCTGCATCCGCATCCACGGCGCCGCCGTTACCTGCGAAGTGCTCGACCAGATGAAGGCGCAGGGATTCAAGTACTCCACCAAGGGTTCCATAACCATTTCGGTTTACGATATGACTATCCCGCCCGAAAAGGCGGGCCTGCTCGAAGCCGCCGACCACAAAGTGGATATCATTACCGATTTCTACCGCAAAGGTCTGCTTTCCGACGACGAGCGCAGCCAGCGCGTCGTCGCCGTCTGGGACGAATGTACCAAAGATGTCGCCACCGCTCTGCAGAGGAACCTCGATAAATACAACCCCATTAACATGATGGCGGTCTCCGGCGCCCGCGGCTCGATCAAGCAGATCAGGCAGCTGGCGGGTATGCGCGGACTTATGGCGAGCGCTACCGGTAAAACAATAGAAATGCCTATTAAAGCGAACTTCCGCGAGGGCATGAAGATACTGGAATACTTCACCGCAGCCAGAGGCGCGCGTAAAGGTCTTGCCGATACCGCGCTGCGTACAGCGGACTCCGGTTATCTTACCCGCCGCCTTGTCGACGTCTCGCAGGACGTTATCATCCGCGAGGACGACTGCGGCGACCGCGAAGGTCTTTGGGTCAGCAAGATAGTCGACGTTCTGCCCGGCGGTAAGGAAGAGGTCATCGAACCGTTCGAAGACCGTCTCCGCGGCAGGTTCACCATAGAGTGAAATTCTAAGGATTCTTTCAAATTCTTGTTTACTCTGGATTCATATATGTTATCTGAATCGGTAAAAGACGTGTTACTGATTACTTTCGCTTGATTGGGATACAAAGTAACATATGAAACACCACGAT
>JAGAAM010000143.1 GCA_017615235.1 Clostridia bacterium | reverse complement strand
TTTACGGCGTTCTCACCGGCGATACGCGCCGCGGTCATATCGATGTCGACCGCGTCGGCGTGTGCTGCGCCCAAAAGCGCCGCGCCGATGCCGAGTATTCCGCTTCCGCAGCCCATATCGAGCACGTTCATTCCGGGAATGCAAAGTTTTTCGAGCGCTTCAAGGCAGAGCGAGGTCGTCTCGTGCCTGCCGGTGCCGAAGGAGGATGCGGGATCGATCTCCAGCACGATCCTTGTCGGGTCGTCAGCCTTTTCCCAGGAGGGCACGACAAGGAACCTTTCGCCTATCGGCAGCGGGTGGAAATACTGTTTCCAGTTGTCCTCCCAGTCCTTTTCGTCGGATTCGGCGAGCGAGGTCTTTAAAGTCCCCATCCAGTCTTCGCCTTCCGCGCGGAGTTTTTCGATACCGGCGAGTATGCCTTCGAGCCGGATCTTACCCTGCTCGTTCCGTGCGAGGTAGACGCGGACGATCACGTCGCCGTCGTCCCTTATTATACCCTCGTCGACGTAATCTATCGGCACGGTGCTGTTGTCGAGAAGCTCCGCGAGATCGCGCGGGTCGTCGACCGAAAAGCAGGTCACGCCTTCGTTGAACAGCACGCCGGAGATCACTTCGCTCCCGGCGGTGGTAGTGTGTATCGTAAGTTCGTCAAATATCATGATATACCCTGACCTTGTATCGGTATTTTTTCACCTGAAATTTCCGGTTCCGGTTTGAAGACCGCGTAGTACATATATCCCGCTCTTGCTCCGGTCTCGCGAAGACCGTCAAGGAATCCGGAACCCGTATCGCTGGCGACTCCCTTCGCGTCCGAACCGAGTATTCTTGCGATCCAGACCGCCCTTGAGATATGGAATTCCTGAGTCACGATAAGGATCTTCTGAGCGCAGAATACCTCTTTTGCACGGTAGACGCTGTCATACGTGCTGAATCCGGCGTAATCGACGACCACGTCGTCTTCCGGAACTCCGAGTCTGACAAGTTCCTCTTTCATGGCGGTCGGCTCGTCATAATCGCTGTGACCGCTATCTCCCGTAACCAGTATTTTATCCGAAACGCCTTTAAAATAAAGCTCCGCACCCGCGTCGACACGCCTTTTGAGCATCGGCGAAAGCGTTCCGTCGGAATATACTTTGCATCCTAATATCAGGATACAGTCGAATCCGCCTTCTTTTTGCGCCTCGTCGGCGCTGATGACGTGATCCTTTGCACCGATCAGGACTATCGCGTTGCAAACGCCGACAAACGCCGCGAACAGCAAAACCGCGGATAAAATGACGGCCGCGGCGGTTTTAAAAATCCTTTTAACCGTTCCTGAGTTTTTCATAAGTCAATTTCATAAAAAGCGCGTCCTCGGTCTGGGTCCCGGCGGATTCGCAGATTACCGTCGGCGCGACGCCGATGTCGATCGCCGCCTGCGCGAGCGGTGCGAATTCCGGGCCGTAGACTTCGTCCTCGAAGGTGAGGTGCTTTTTTTCGCCCATATCGGTATACATTATCTTGGAAAAATGGCAGTGCAGGTCTTCGGCGTATTCCGCGCCGAGCTTTTGCGAGATCGAATCGAAGATCGCCTTATAATCGTCCGAAGTCTTTATCGAACCGAGCGTCCTTGCGTTCAGATGCCCGAAATCCACGACCGGAACGAACAGTTTTGAGATCGCGCAAAGCTCCAGCACCTCGTCAAGCGTGCCCAACTGGTTGATCTTGCCCATCGTCTCGATGCCGAGGCGCACCCTGAAACCGTTCTCCTCCATCATCTCCGCGGCTCCTTTAAGCGTTTCGGCGGCGTAAGACATCGCGGTGCGGCGGTCTATCTTCGCCGCGCTTCCGCAATGTACGACCATCACGTTCGCTCCCAGAAGGTCGCTGACTTCGGCGGAGCGTTTTATGTATTCGATGCTTTTGTCGCGTTTTTCCTTTTCGACGGAGGACAGCGAGATGAAATAAGGGGTGTGGAACGACATTTTTATTCCGTGTTCCCTTGCTTTCGCGCCGATGGCGGCAAACATCGCGTCGCTGCCGGTTATTCCGTTGCCCGCCTCGTATTCGTAGGCGTCAAGCCCTATGCTTTTAACGTATCCCGGCGCCTGAAGCGTCGATCTTCCTCCGGCGGCTTTAAAGGATTCGGAGTTGCCTCCCGGGCCGAAAGTCATTTTTTTAGCGTTCATCGGAATTCACCTGCTTTTTGTCGTCGTTATCGTTCTTCCGCTTTTTGAATCTTATCTTTTTAAGCGCTTCTTTCCCGGCAAGCCAGTCCAGACCGCGGACGAAAGGCCGCTCGAAGAACCTTTTTATCCTGAAAAAGCGCGTTTCCTGCTTTTTGATAGGCTTGACGAGCGCGAACCTTATACCCGCGCGGTGAGCCGAAAGGCAATCGGTGAATATCTGGTCGCCGACGGCGATCACTTCGTCTTTGGACAGTCCGAAATACTCGATGCACTTCCGGACGCCTTTCGGCGAGGGTTTGCCGGCTTTGCAGACGTAGAACAGTCCGAGTCCCTCGTTGAATTTCATAACGCGGTTGCCTTTGTTGTTCGAAACGAAAGCCATCTTTATCCCGGCGCCTTTGAGCGCGTCGAAAAAGCCGCGCATCTTTTCCGTGGGAGTCTCGACCTCATATGGGGCTATGGTATTGTCGATATCGAATACGACGCCTTTGACGCCTAACTCCGCAAGGACGTCCGGCGTTATCGAATAAACGTCGTAAAAAGCGATATCCGGTCTAAGCTTTCGTGTTTTGCCCATGTTTTCCTTTTATCAAACGGTTTTTCCGGTGTCGTTATAAAAGTTCGTCTTCGCCAGCGCTATCGCGGTCACTTTTGAAGCGATCCCGGCGCGGCGAAGTATCCCCGCGCAGGCGGCAAGCGTTGCTCCGGTGGTGGAGATATCGTCTGCAAGGAGATAGCGTTTTCCTTTATACTTTTCGCTCAGATCCTCCGCCGGGAAGAACAGCTTTTCGATATGTTTCTTCCTTTCAGCGGCGCTTAAAAGCTTTTGTTCGCCCCTGCCGCGCCTGATAAGAGTCGTGACGAGAGGGAGCCCGAGTTCGTCGGCGACGCATTTTGCGATCAGCCGCGACTGGTCGTAACCGTAGCGAAGCACCCTTCGTTTCCTGCGCGGGACGTACGTCACCGCGTCATAGCGCGAAGCGTCGATACCGTATGTGCCGATCAGCAGCGAGACGAGAAACCTCACGGCGCGTTCGTCGGCGCGGTTTTTCACGTGATATATCAGCCTGCGCGACGCGGAGTTCCCGAAAAAGAACAGGAACCTCAGATTCGCCGGGCCTCCGCATTCGCAGGAAGCCGGAGGTTTTCCGCAGACTCCGCACCGGCAGCGGAGAAGAGCGTGAAGCTCGTGGATACAGTCGGAGCAGACCGGGAGATCGCTTTTGCAGGCGTTGATCCCGCACAATGCGCAGACGGTCGGCATGAAAAGATCGGTCAATGCTTTTTTCATTCTTAGTCACCGTCGACCGCGAGAAGCAGTTTTAAAGCCGTATGACGCACGGGTATCCTGCTGTTGCCGACCATAAACGCGAGCGATCTGCTGCTGCCGACGATTATTACCATCTCGCGTGCGCGGGTGACGGCGGTATAAAGCAGATTGCGCGTCATAAGCGGGAACGGCGCGTCGAACGAGGGGATTATGACTATGCGGTACTCGCTGCCCTGGCTTTTATGGGCGGTTATCGCATAAGCAAGTTCCAGTTCCTCCAGGAGCGAGAAATCATATTCCGCTTCCCTGCCGTCGAAATCGACGGTCATGGATTCGCTCCGGTGGTCGATATATTTCACGATCCCGATATCGCCGTTGAATACGCCGCTTCCCTCCTCGGTGCCTCGCTTCCAGACGATATCGTAATCGTTTTTGATCTGCATGACTTTATCGCCTTCGCGGAAGACGACGGAGCCGTACTGTTTTTCGCTTTTTCCTTTGGCGCGCGGATTGAGCGCGTCCTGGAACGCGTTATTCAGTTCCTTCGTGCCGAGCACGCCTTTGCGAGTGCAGGAGATGACCTGGATATCCTCCAGCGGATCTACGTTATACTTCGCCGGAAGCCTTTGTGATACGAAAGAGAGTATCAGATCGGTTATTTCCTGCGATCCCGACTTTTCGACGAAGAAGAAATCGCTTCCGCGCTGAGTCAGCACCGGCATTTCGCCGTTGTTTATGGCGTGCGCGTTCATAACTATAAGGCTCTGTTCCGCCTGGCGGAATATCTTGTTGAGCCGCACGACGTTGAACTTTCCGGAACGGATGATATCGTTAAGGCAGTTTCCGGGGCCCACGGGCGGGAGCTGATCCGGGTCTCCGATCAGCACAAGATAGCTTCCCGGTTTCACTGCGCGCAGCAGCGCGCTTAAAAGGTTCGCGTCGACCATCGACATCTCGTCGACGATAATGACTTTCTGGCTTAAAGGATCGTCCTCGTCGCGTGAGAAACGGTGCGTTCCGTTATCCGAAACGCTTGCTTCCAGAAGGCGGTGGAGCGTGCTTGCGTCCCTGCCGCTGGATTCCTGCATCCTTTTGGCGGCGCGCCCGGTAGGCGCGGCGAGCACGCAGGAAAATTTCAATATCTCGCAGATGTCGAGTATCGCTTTTATAACGGTCGTCTTACCGGTGCCGGGGCCGCCGGTGACGACGGTGACGCCTCCGGTAAGGGCGTAATTGATGGCTTCTTTCTGCTCCTCGGCATAGGTTATCCCGTATCGCTCCTCCAGAACGGCGATCTGCTCGTCGATGCCTTCAAGCACGTAGGGGAATTTGAAACCGGCAAGAGTCTGGAGTTTCGCGGCGATATATACCTCCGCGGAATAAAGCTCCGACAGAGCGTAGCAATCGCTTTCGCCGTCCGAAAAGGCGCAAAGCCTTTTGTTCGCGGCAAGCCTTTCGGCGGCGGTCAATACGTTATCCTCGCCGGCGTCGAGCAGTTTCCCTGCGTAGGACGAAAGCTCACGCGCGGGAAGATAGCAATGTCCGCCGTTCATCGCGGCGAGGTTGAGGGTATGTATTATGCCCGCCTCGATCCTTTCTGGACAGCCTGCGGAAAAGCCGAGCGACATCGCCACGCGATCCGCTTTTTCGAATCCGATGCCGGGTATGTCGTCGCAAAGCCTGTAAGGCGTTTTTTTGATTATATCTATCGCGGCGGAGCCGTACGCCCGGAATATCCTTACCGAGATCGCGGGACCGAAAAATTCGTTGCAGAACATCATGACGGTGCGCATACCGAACTGTTCGGAATAGCTGTCGTGGATCGAATCGGCGCGCTTCGGGGAGATGCCGCGGACTTCGCACAGCCAGCGCGGGTTGTTCTCGATGACGTCGAGCGTATCCTCGCCGAACCGGTCGACGATCCTTTCGGCGGTGACGGGACCGATGCCTTTTATCGCGCCGGAGGAGAGATAGCGCATTATCGCCTCCGTCGTGGCGGGAAGCGTTTTTTCGAAATACTCGACGCGGAACTGACGCCCGAAAGTCGCATGCACCTGCCATTCGCCGCGAACGCGGATGGTCTCGCCCTCGCCGAGATACGGCATTATGCCGACAAGCGTGACAGTCTCGCCGCCGCAGTCGACCGTGCATACGGTATAGCCGTTTTCGCTGTTGGTGAATATTATTTCTTCGACCACGCCGTCAAGATAAAGCTCCGCCAAATTCTTTTTCTCCCTTTGAATTGGTGACCGTTCCGATTTTCCCGGACGGTCTTTCCGTTCCGTTTGCCGTCACGCCTGCAAAAGGCAAAACTTTCCGCATATTATCACTACTATATTATATTATACGGCATGTCAAAAAGCAAGTGAAAAAGACAAACAAAAAACTTAAATTTAGGTATTGACAAATCAAAAATGTGCTGATATAATAAATAAGCTGTCGCCGGAAGGCGGAGCATATGGCGGAATAGCTCAGTTGGCTAGAGCAATCGGTTCATACCCGATAGGTCGTGGGTTCAAGTCCAACTTCCGCTACCAAAAGGGTAACGGAGCGGCTATGCTTCCGCAGCCCTATAAGGCCCGTTGGTCAAGCGGCTAAGACACCGCCCTTTCACGGCGGTAACAGGAGTTCGATTCTCCTACGGGTCACCAGAAAAAAGCACGCTTCGGCGTGCTTTTTTCAGCTAAATCCGCCTTACGGCGAGCTAAATTGAGCTTCGCTCAGCTAAATTGCCTTCGGCAGCTAAATGTGCTTCGCACGATAAAGGGCGGATTTTATTTAGCTTAAAACCGTAGGTTTTAAATTTAGCATTTGCGGAGCAAAT
>JAGAAM010000142.1 GCA_017615235.1 Clostridia bacterium | reverse complement strand
GAAATGAAACTTTCAAATAATATCGAAACGCCGCGGCTGATACTCCGCTCCTACCTCGACGCGGATAAGGATTTCTGCATCTCGCTGTGGTGTGACGCAGAAAACGGCGAATTTATGGCGGATCCCCTGTTTGAAAACGCCGACGAAAAATATCTTTCCTTCTTTGACGGAATGGAAGACGACCCGGACGGATACTATCTTGTCGCGGAGCTGAAAACGACCGGCGAGCCCGTCGGGACTTTCTGTATGTTCCCCGAAAAAAGCAATTACGACATAGGCTACTGCATAAAAAAAGACAACTGGCGCGAAGGTTTGGGGAGCGAGATGCTTTCCTCCGCGATCGAACGGATAAAGGCGCTTGGCGGGACTTCCGTCACCTGCGAGATAGCGGACGCGAACGCGGCTTCGCGCGCGCTGGCGCAAAAGTTCGGATTTGCCGAAACGAAAAAGACGCAGTACAAAAAGCGCAACACCGGCATTTGCTTCGACGCGCATATCTTTGAATTGAGACTGGATAGCAACTATGATCTACGAACTTAAAGACACAAAAAAAGCCGAAAAACTGTTTGAAGATTTCGACGACAGCTGCGTTACCTCCTGTCTGCAGGGGGTCATGGGAAAGATATTCGTCACCGACCCGGACGATCCGAAGTCGGCGATGGCTTACCTGGGCTGTTTCGCGTTCTGCGCCGGCGAACCGGACGCGGAGCTTGTGATAAACAAGCCGGAAGGTTTCGCGATAATGGTCCCGCAGAACGAAGCCTGGGCGAAGATCATCGAATCGAACCACCCGGCTTATAAATGGTTCCGCTACGCGATCAGAAAGGGCGCAGAATTCGACCGCGAAAAGCTTGAAACGATGGTAAAAGCGCTCCCTGAAGGATACGAGATAAAAAGGATCGACGCCGAAATATACGACCTCTGCCTTGCCGACGGACAGTTCGAAGACTGCGTGAGCGTATTCGAGTCGAAGGAGAAATTCCTGGAGTTCGGTCGCGGGTTCGCAGTTATGAAGGACGGAAAAATAGTCTCCGCCGCATCGTCCTATTCCCGATACCGCGAAGGTATCGAGATCGAGGTCGACACAGTCAAAGAGGAGCGCAAAAAAGGGCTGGCGAGCGCAGTCTGCGCGAAGCTGATCCTTTCCTGCCTCGACGAAGGACTTTATCCGAGCTGGGACGCCGCCAATATGCTTTCGGTTCGGCTTGCCGAAAAGCTCGGCTATGAATTCGGGCACGAATATATCTGTTACAGCGTGAATTAAAAAACAACAAAAAACAGCAGGGCGAACCTGCTGTTTTTTAGTTTTGGGTTTTTTATTCTGTGAAGAGCGGGGTGGAATAATATCTGTCGCCGCTGTCGGGAAGGAGGGCGACGATGACTTTTCCTTTGTTCTCCGGGCGTTTCGCAAGGCTGACCGCCGCGTGCAGAGCCGCGCCGGAGGATATGCCGACGGAGATGCCTTCTTTCTTCGCAAGGAGTTTCGAGGCGGCGAAAGCGTCCTCGTTGGCGACGGGGATGACCTCGTCGTAGACTTTGGTATTGAGCACTTCGGGAACGAAGCCGGCGCCGATGCCCTGGATCTTGTGAGGGCCGGAAACGCCTTTCGAGAGCACGGGCGAAGTCTCCGGCTCGACGGCGACGACTTTGACGGCGGGATCCTGTTCTTTAAGGAATTCGCCGGTGCCGGTGACGGTGCCGCCGGTGCCTACGCCGGCGACGAAGATATCGACTTTACCGTCGGTATCGCGCCAGATCTCCGGTCCGGTGGTCGCTTTGTGGATCGCCGGGTTGGCGGGGTTTACGAACTGTCCGGGGATAAAACTCCCGGGGATCTCAGAAGCAAGCTCCTCGGCTTTTGCGATCGCGCCTTTCATGCCTTTCGCGCCCTCGGTGAGCACGATCTCCGCGCCGTAGGCTTTAAGTATATTGCGGCGTTCGACGCTCATCGTTTCCGGCATCGTGAGGATGATGCGGTAGCCCTTCGCGGCGGCGATGGAGGCAAGCCCTATGCCGGTGTTGCCGGAGGTCGGCTCGATGATGACGGAGCCTTCTTTGAGAAGCCCTTTCTGTTCCGCGTCCTCGATCATCGCTTTCGCGATCCTGTCCTTGACCGATCCGGCGGGATTGAAGTATTCGAGCTTGACGAACAGAGTCGCTTCAAGCCCGAGCTCGCGCTCAAGGTTGACGACCTCGACGAGCGGGGTGTTGCCTATAAGTCCTAAAGGTCCTTCGTAAATGTTAGCCATCGTATTACTCCTTTATTGCGTTGAATCCGGCTTCGAGGTCGGCGATTATATCGTCGATATGCTCGGTGCCGATTGAAAGACGGATAGTGTTTTCGTGTATGTCCTGGGAATCGAGTTCTTCTTTCGAAAGCTGGGAATGGGTCGTCGACGCGGGATGGATGACGAGCGATTTCACGTCCGCGACGTTTGCCAGAAGCGAGAAGATCTTTAAGTTGTCGATGAACCGCCACGCCTCTTCCCTGCCGCCTTTTATATCGAAAGTGAAGATCGAACCGCCGCCGTGCGGGAAATACTTTTTATAAAGCGCGTTCTGCGGATGGTTCGGGAGCGAGGGGTGGTTGACCTTTTCGACGAGCGGGTGGTTTGCGAGAAATCCGACGACCTTTTTCGTGTTCTCCGCGTGCCTTTCGAGGCGGAGCGAGAGAGTTTCGACTCCCTGCAAAAGCAGGAACGCGTTGAACGGCGAGATCGCCGCGCCGGTATCGCGCAGAAGGATCGCGCGGATATAGGTGACGAAAGCCGCCCTGCCTGCCGCGGCGGTGAAGGAAACGCCGTGATAGCTCGGGTTCGGAGCAGCGATATTCGGGTATTTCTCCGGCTTCCATTCAAAATTGCCGCTGTCGACGATTATGCCGCCGAGCGTGGTACCGTGACCTCCCAAAAACTTTGTCGCCGAGTGCACGACGATATCCGCGCCGTGTTCGATCGGACGGATGAGGTAAGGAGTGCCGAAGGTGTTGTCGATCACGAGAGGGACGCCGTTTTCATGCGCGAGTGCGGAAAGCGCGTCTATATCCGGTATGTCGCTGTTCGGGTTGCCGAGCGTTTCGATGAATATCGCTTTGGTGTCCGGTCTTATCGCTTTTTTCACTTCGTCAAAATCATGTATATCGACGAAAGTGGTTTCTATTCCGTATTGCGGAAGAGTGTGCGCGAGGAGGTTGTAACTCCCGCCGTAGATCG
>JAGAAM010000141.1 GCA_017615235.1 Clostridia bacterium | reverse complement strand
TCGCCGATCACTTTTTTGAGTATCGGATAATGCGTGCAGCCGAGGATGACGCAATCGGGCTTTTCTTTCGCGAGCCCGTCGAGATAGTCGTGAGCTATGAGCCTTGCGGCGTCAGAATCCGCGTATCCGTTCTCGACGAGCGGTACGAACATCGGGCACGCCTTTGAAACGATCTTTCTGACGCCTAAGCTTTCAAGCTCGCGTTCGTATGCGCCGCTTTTCACCGTCGCTCCGGTGCCGAGTACCGCGACGCAGCCGTCTTTCCCGGCGATCGCCGCCGCTTTGACGGAGGCGGGTTCTATAACGCCTATGACCGGGATGCCGGCTTCGGCGCGGACCTCGGGAAGGCAGTTGGAACTTACCGTGCCGCAGGCGACGAGTATCGCCTTCACCCCGCGGGAAAGCAGGAAGCGGGTGTCCTGAAGGGCAAATTTCTTAATGACCTCGACGGATTTCGTGCCGTAAGGTATCCTGGCGTTGTCGCCGAAGTATATTATCTTTTCATCGGGCATAAGGCGGTTCAGCTCCGCGAGCGCGGTAAGTCCGCCGAGCCCGGAATCGAAAATGCCTATCGGCAGATCGCGTCCGTCCATATCAAAGACCCTTTTCTTCGGCAAGTTCTATAAGCCGTGTTATCAGCGATTTGTAATCGAGTCCGCTTATGTCCATAAGCCTGGGGTACATGCTTATCGAGGTAAAACCGGGGATGGTATTGATCTCGTTAAGGAGATGGCTGCCGTCGGGAAGCAGGAAGAAATCCACCCTCGAAAACCCAGAGCAGCCGAGCGCTTTGAACACCTTCACGGCCGAAGCGCGGATCGCATCGGATCCCTTTTCGGATATATCGGCAGGAGCGATACATTCGGCGCAGTCGTCGACGTATTTGGTGTTGTAATCGTAAAATTCGCTGTGCGGTACGATCTCGCCGCAGACGGAGGCGATCGCATCGGAATTGCCGCAGACGGCGACTTCGATCTCGCGTCCGGTCACGCCCGGCTCGACAAGTATCTTGCCGTCGTTTTCAAACGCGATCTCAAGCCCTTTATAAAGCTGTTCGCGGTCTTTCGCCTTCGTTATGCCGACGGAACTCCCGGCGTTCGCCGGTTTGATGAACACCGGATATCCGAAAAGTTTTTCGGATATATCGGCGATCTCTTCGGGTGTTTTTTCGCCTTTTACGGCGTCGATAAAGGGTACGACCGGGACTCCGGCGGCGGAAGCGACGGTCTTTGTGAACGCTTTGTCCATCGCCACGGCGGAGGAAGTCGTGCCGCAGCCGACGAAGGGTATGCCGGCAAGCGTAAGGAGGCCCTGCATGGTGCCGTCCTCGCCGTTTTTGCCGTGAAGCACGGGGAACACGACGTCTATATGCAATACTTCAAAGCTTGCGTTCACTCCGTCGAGCACGAGCATCCCGTGGTGCGCGGGGCAGGGCGAGATCACCGCGGGGCGGAGGTTTTCCCGGTCGAGATACCAGGTGTTGGCGCTCATTTCGGCGGTAGTGCCGAGGTAGCGCCACCATTTTCCGTCACGCGTGTTGCCGATAAGAACGACGTCGAAAAGCTCTTTATCGATATTATCCGCGACGTTCGCGGCGGAGATACAGCTTATTTCGTATTCGGAGGACTGTCCTCCGAAGATGATCGCAACGGTTTTTTTCAAGGGGATCACTCTTCTTTCGTAATTGTCAGTAAAAGGATATTCACGCGGCAAGAGCGTTATACACCGTCCAGACGAGCGGGATCGTGAGTATGCAGGTAAGGCTCGTCGCAAGCACGATATCCGCCGCGGTGGAGGAATCGCCGCCGTGCGTTTCGGAAAGGCTGTGTATCATCGCGGCGGCAGGGCAGGAAGCAAGTATGACGGCAGCTGATTTGACCGAAGGATCGACGGGTACCGGAAGGAACAGAAGCGCCGTAAGCGCCGGGAATACGATGAGTTTCGAAAACGCGGCGATATAAACGCGCAGGTTGGTGAACAGCTTTTTAAAACTGTTCAGCGCCAGGCGCATACCAAGGACCGTCATACAGACGACCGTCGACATCCTTCCCAGGACTTCGATAAAATCCGCGATCTTTTCCGGAAGATGGACGCCGGTCAGGAAGAAGGGGAGTATCGCCAGAAAAGAGATCATCGGCGGGTTGAGTATCATCGCTTTTACGCTTATGAACTTTTTGTTCCCGGTTATTAGCGTCAGCCCCAGGGTCCAGGCGATAAGGTTCATCCCGACGGAGAAGGCGGCGGAATACGCCAAAGCCTCCGGATGGTCGGGCAAAAGCTGTTCGAGCAGCGGTATGCCAAGAAAACCGACGTTGCCGCAGGCGCCGGCGACGGCGCACACGCGGTGAGCCGCTTCCGATAGCTTTTTGCGGAAGATCAGGCAGTAAAGCCCGATTATCAGGACCTGCGAGACCAGCGTCACGCCGAAAAACGCGGCGACGTTGATAAGGATCTCCGGCGAACGCTCGACCGAATCGAGGGAATAGACCGTCAGCGCCGGCTGGCAGACGTAAAGCAGGAACACCGCGAAGGCTTTGATGCTTTTTTCGCTCAAAAGCTTCGTTTTCACGAGAAGATACCCCGGAACGCCGTAGGCGATCATAAGGAGCACCTTTAAAGCGGTAAGACCGAACATTATTTCTTTTCGATTATCGCGTCGATAACGCCGTACGCAAGCGCGTCCTCGGCGTACATCCAGTTGTCGCGCTCGGTGTCTTTGCGGATCTCTTCGACCGGCTTGCCGATATTCTCGGAAAGTATCTTATTGATCCTGTCCTTCGTGCGTTTCGCAAAATCGGTGGCGATTATAACGTCGGAAGCCTGACCGCCTATCGTCCCGATGACCTGGTGGAGCATTACTTCGCTGTTCGGCAAAGCGAAACGCTTGCCCTTCGTTCCGGCGGCGAGCAGGAACGCGCCCATACTGCACGCCGAACCGACGCAGACGGTGGAAACGTCGCATTTGATCGCGCGCATGGTGTCGAATATGGCAAACCCCGCGGAAACGCTTCCGCCAGGCGAGTTTATATACATCGTAATATCTTTATCGGGATCCTGAGCTTCCAAATACAAAAGCTGACCGACGATACTGCAGGCGAGGTCGTCGTTGATCTCGTTGAAAAGCAGGATTATCCTGTCTTTCAGCAGCCTGCTGAAAAGATCGTAGCCGTTCTGGTGGCCGCCTTCGTTCTCGATAAAGGTCGGGTTCTGTATCATTATCTTTGCCTCCGGAT
>JAGAAM010000008.1 GCA_017615235.1 Clostridia bacterium | reverse complement strand
TCATCCGCCCGCCTTTTGTCAATATCTATAATAATAAATATATATAACAAAAACTTAAAAACATCTTTTCAAAACCGCAAAACTGTGATAAAATAGCCGGGAAGAACAAAGAAACGCGAGGATCAAAATGAACGCATTCGACAAGCTTCCGGAAGGGATAAAATACGTCGGCGTCAACGATAACGCCACGGAATATTTCGAAGCTCAGTTCCCGATACCGCAGGGTATGTCCTATAATTCTTACACCGTGACCGGCGGAAAGACCGCCGTCATCGACGGCGTTGAACGCTCATTTTCAGGCGAATGGCTTGAAAAGATCGCGCTCGCGCTCAACGGACGCGAGCCGGATTTCCTTGTGATACAGCACATGGAACCCGACCATTCGGGTTCGGTCTCCGCTTTCGCGGAAAAGTACCCGGGCGCGAAGCTCGTCGGCAACGCGAAGACCTTTGCGATGCTGAAGCAGTTCACCGGGAACGATTACACGGCGCGTTCGGTGACCGTCGCGGACGGCGGAACGCTCGATCTCGGCGGGAGGGAGCTTAAATTCGTCTTCGCCCCGATGGTGCACTGGCCGGAGGTCATGACGACCTATGACGAACAGACGAAAACGCTGTTCTCCGCCGACGCTTTCGGCAGGTTCGGCAGGACGGACGCGGATATCGAATGGCTTTCCGAAGCGAGGAGATATTACTTCGGCATAGTCGGAAAATACGGTATGCAGGTCCAGGCGCTTCTGAAAAAAGCAGCCGCGCCCGGGATCGAAAACATACTCCCTCTCCACGGACCGGCTTTGACCGGAGAAGTTCAAAAATATATTTCGGTCTACGATAAATGGTCGTCCTATACCCCGGAGGAGGAAGGCGTGCTCGTCGCCTATACCTCGGTCTACGGCAACACGAAAAAAGCCGCGCTATATCTCGCGGATAAACTTAAAGAAAAAGGCGTGAACGTGAAGGCCGTCGATATCGCGGAATGCGACGCGAAGCAGTATCTTTCCGAAGCCGTCGCGCAGGCGTTCCGGTTCGATAAACTCGTGATAGCCACGACGACCTACAACGCCGGTATCTTCCCGCCGATGCACGGCTTTATAAACGCCCTTGCCGAGCGCGGATTCAAAAACCGCGCGGTAGGGATCGTCGAGAACGGATCCTGGGCGCCGATGGCGGCGAAGACCGTGAAAGCGATGCTTGAAAACTCCAAAGACATACGCTTTTTCGATACCGTCGCGACGCTGCGTTCCGCCCCCGACAAAGCGGCTTTCGCGGCGCTTGACGCGCTTGCCGGAGAGATCGCGGATAATTGAAAAAACACTTGATTTTTATTGCTCCGCTGATATAATATAGTTGAATATTAAACAAGAATCTACATACAGAGGTTTTGCTTATGAAAGCGATAATCAACGGTAAGATCATCCTGAAAGACCGTATCGTCGAAGGGAGCGCGCTCCTTTTCGACAAGGTCATAGAAGGCGTCGTCCCGGCTGACAAAGTGCCCGAAAACGCCGAGGTCACCGACGCGAAGGGCGGCTACGTCGCTCCCGGCCTGATCGACATCCACATCCACGGCTATCTCGGCAAGGACGTCTGCGACGGCGAGGAGGAAAGCATCCGCACCATCGCGAAAGGGCTGCTCGCCAACGGCGTTACCGGCTTCCTTCCCACCACCATGACCGTCGATATGAAGGTCATAAAAAAGGCTCTCGAGGTCTGCCGCGCTCTTAAATCCGAAAGCGCGGACTGGGACGGCTGCGTCATACTCGGCGCGCACGCCGAAGGTCCCTTTATCAGCGAAAAGAAGAAGGGCGCCCAGGATCCGAAATACATCCTTAAACCCGACGCGAAATTCGTTAAAGAATATTCCGACATCATCAGGATAATCACCCTCGCGCCCGAAGAGGACGCCGATTTCGAGGCGATCAAAGAGATAAGGCGCGATACCGACGTCGTAATGTCGATGGGTCACACCAGCGCCGATTACGATACCGCGATGAAGAGCACGCAGGTCGGCATCCGCCACGCGACGCACCTTTTCAACGCGATGACTCCCCTTGCTCACCGCGCGCCCGGCGTCGTCACCGCCGCGTTCAACAGCGACGTCAGCGTCGAGCTTATCGTCGATACCTTCCACGTCGACGTGAGCCTTTACGACATCATCTACAAGCTCAAGGGCCGCAAACTCTGCTTCATCACCGACTGTCTCCCCGCCGGAGGGCTCCCGGAGGGCGAATACACGCTTGGCGGTCAGAAGATAATCTATCGCGGAATCGTCTGCCGCCTGGAGGACGGCACCGTCGCGGGAAGCATACTCCACCTCAACCGCGGCGTCTGGAACGTGTATACCAATTCCACGATCCCGCTTTGGGAATGCGTCAACTGCGCGTCGCTCAACCCGGCGACGACGATCGGACTTGCCGACAGGAAAGGCTCGATCGAGGTCGGCAAGGACGCCGATATAATAATCACCGACAATAAATTCGAAGTAGAAAAAACCTTCATCGGAGGAAAATTGAAATATGAAGCTTAAAGTCAGCGCCAAACTCGATCCGCAGTTCATTCCCCTTTCCCTCGTAGTGCGCGAAATGCGCGAAAAGACGAAAGACGACGGTCAGGATATCGTCATCGGCGTCGAGAGGAACAAAGGCTATATCACCACCTACAAGACCCGCATTTACAAAGACGGCACCGGTCACGACGACGAGAATTTCGCCTTCATCGAAAGAATGGCGAAAGCCCTGCTTTGGGTCGTCGGCGGTTTCAAGATCATCATCGCCGGAAGCGACGTTGTCGGCAATAAGATAAAAGAAGCCTACACCGACGGCGGTCTGCGCGATTTCGACGTACACTTCATGGAACGCGTCTACGAGCGCCCCTTCGAAGTGGAGGTACGTCCCCTCTCCGAGGCTCCCGTAAATAACGAGGCCGCCGCTCCCGTCGGCAGGCATCTCGACGGCTGCCGCATCGGCTTCGACGCCGGCGGAAGCGACCGCAAGGTCAGCGCGGTCATCGACGGCGAAAGCGTTTATTCCGAAGAAGTCGTCTGGTTCCCGAAGATCAATTCGGATCCCGAGTATCACTATCAGGGCATACTCGAAGCGATGAAGACCGCCGCTTCGCACATGCCGCGTGTCGACGCCATCGGCGTTTCGAGCGCCGGCGTTTACATCGACAACCGCATAATGGTCGCTTCCCTCTTCCTTAAGGTCAGCGACGAGGATTTCGAAAAACGCGTCAAGAATATGTACCTCGACGTAGCGAAAGAGCTTGGCGAGAACATCCCGATCGAGGTCGCCAACGACGGCGACGTCACCGCTCTCGCGGGCGCCATGGACCTTAACGACGATTCGGTCCTCGGCGTTGCGATGGGCACCTCCGAAGCCGGCGGTTACGTCGACCCTCAGGGCAACATCACCGGCTGGCTCAACGAGCTCGCCTTCGTTCCCGTAGATCACTGCAGGAACGCCATGGTCGACGAATGGTCGGGCGACTACGGCTGCGGCGTCAAGTACTTCTCGCAGGACGGCGTTATCAAGCTCGCTCCCGCCGCGGGCATCGAGATCGATCCTTCGCTCTCCCCCGCCGAAAAGCTTAAAGTCGTCCAGGGTCTCATGAAGCAGGGCGACGAAAGAGCCGCCGCGATCTATGACACCATCGGCGCTTACTTCGGCTACGCCATCGCGTTCTACGCCGAATTTTACGACATCAAACACGTCCTCATCATGGGCCGCGTCACCTCCGGCGAAGGCGGAGTCATCCTCCTTGACCGCGCACAGCAGGTGCTTGACGAGGAATTCCCGGAGCTCGCGAAGAAGATACAGCTCCACATCCCGGACGAAAGCTCCCGCCGCGTCGGTCAGTCCGTCGCCGCCGCCAGCCTGCCGGAAATCAAGTAAATTCAGAATTATTGAATTTCAAGCGAAAACAAAACAAAAAACCTCCGCGGTATATGCCGCGGAGGTT
>JAGAAM010000140.1 GCA_017615235.1 Clostridia bacterium | reverse complement strand
GCTCTCTTTCTGCGCCCTTCACGCAGCGGAGTGCCGTTTTTTGTTTACTGTCATAAAAGAAGAGGCGGGCGTTTATCGCCCGGACGGAAGAATGGAAAAAGAAAAAGTCAAAAAGAAATTTAAATTTTCCATAAGGAAAAAGGCGGTCCTGATGATCAGCGCCTTCGCGCTTTTGTTCATACTCGGCGCGACGTCGATATTCGGCAGGCTGCTTTATAATACCACCTACGAAAACTATCTCGACAAGGCGAACAGCCTTGCGAAGACCGCCGCACAGACCGTCGACGTAAGGAATTTCCGCGCCGTCAAACAGGCGGTGGCGGAGATATACGATTCGCTTTCTCCGGAGGAGCGCATCGGCAACGATACCGAGGATTACGAAGCGCTTGAAGAATACCTCGACCGCTATTCCTTCATCGAGACCGACTACATCGGGTTCAAACAGTTAAGGACCTGGCTTCGCAAGATGGCTGACGCCAACCAGGTCGACTGCGTCTATCTTTCCTACGTCGACAAAGCGACCGAAAAAGCCGTCTATCTCGTCGATTCCGCGGACGAGGAGGACGCCTGCCCTCCCGGCAGCATCGACCCTCTGCTTGAAAAGAACCGTGACGTTCTCACCAACCCGTACCGCGGATTCCCCGCGTACGACTCCGACCTTCCGGAATACGGATGGCTCGTCACCGCGGGCGCTCCCGTCATCGATTCCGACGGCGAAGTGATCGGATACGCGTTTACCGACATCTCGATGAACGATATATTCGCCCAGCAGGTCTACGCCGTGCTGAGGCTGATCGGCTGGCTCGTGCTCGCCGCCGTCGTTATCGCGCTCGTAGGCGCTTTGGCGGTCAACCGTATGATAACAAGGCCGCTCCGTATGCTTTCCAACGCCGCCGCCGATTACGTCCACGATGAAGAATCGGCCGTTCAGGACGGATTTGCAAAACTGGAGATCCGCACCGGCGACGAGATCGAGGAACTCCTCCACTCGGTACAGAAGATGGAATCGGACATCAACGATCACATCATAAGCCTTATCAACGTCAACCGCGAGCTTTCGGCTTCCCGCACGATGACCGATAAAATGGCAAGGCTCGCCAACAAGGACGCGCTCACCGGAGTCCGCAACAAGACTTCCTACGACCGCCACGTTTCGGAACTTCAGGACGAGATCGAAAAAGGCAACGCCGCGTTCGGCATCGCGATGATCGACCTCAACAACCTTAAGACGCTCAACGACGTTCACGGCCATATCGCCGGCGACCGCGCGATCAAAAAGCTTGCATCCATAGTCTGCGACGTCTTCTCGCATTCGCCGGTGTTCAGGATCGGCGGCGACGAATTCGCCGTGCTTATCATGAACGACGATTACCTCCGCGTTGAAGATCTCGTCGCCGAGTTCAACGCCGTCAACGAGAAGATCAGCGGCGACGAATCTCTCGAACCCGCCGATCGCATCTCCGCCGCCATCGGTTATTCGATGTACGAAAAGGAAAAGGATCACACCGTCCAGGAGGTCTTCGACCGCGCCGACGCCGCTATGTACGTCCGCAAACGCGCGATGAAAGGCAAGAAGAAATAAGGATGATTCGGAAAAAAGGCTTTCGCTGATGCGGAAGCCTTTTTTAATGAAGAATTCAGGATCTCGGTTGGATTTGCAGTTCAAAAAAGCCGCGCTATCCCACGCGGGCGAGCGTATCGTCCCAAAAACGCAAGCGTATTCGCGGATCCCCTTGCCCGCCCCTGCTGTTTTGACGGAAACAATCGTGAAAGCAGGGGCGATCATTGATCGCCCGCGAGAAGGTACGTATCAAATCTCCGCTGTAAAACCCGACGGCCGCGAACGAAACGCACAAAAAAAGAAGCGCCGCGTGGCGCTTCTTTTTTGAAATATAACCTTAACGTTTGGAGAACTGGGAAGCACGGCGAGCCGCTTTGAGGCCGTATTTCTTCCTTTCCTTCATCCTCGGGTCACGGGTAAGGAGTCCCGCTTTCTTAAGGAGAGGACGGTTCTCGTCGGACGCCTGGAGGAGCGCCCTTGCGATGCCGTGGCGGATAGCGCCGGCCTGGCCGGAGATGCCGCCGCCTTTGACGGTGCAGATAACGTCGAACCTGCCGATGGTGTTGGTCACGCCGAAGGGCTGGTTGACGATGAGTTTAAGGGTCTCGAGACCGAAATAGTCGTGGATATCCCTGCCGTTGATGGTGACCGCGCCGGTGCCGGGAATAAGGCGAACGCGCGCAACGGAGCTTTTTCTTCTGCCTGTGCCGTAGAAGTACGGAACTGCGGATTGATACGTCATCTTGAATTACCTCCTTACTTTACTTCGACGGCGATCGGGTTCTGAGCCTGCTGTTTGTGCTCGCCGTTGGCGTAAACTTTAAGCCTGCCGAAGCTGGCGTCGCCGATCTTGTTGTGAGGGAGCATACCCTTGACTGCGAGTTCGACTGCCAATTCCGGTTTGGTGGCCATAAGAGTGCGGTACTTGACGGCTTTGAGTCCGCCGATGTATCCGCTGTGACGGTAATAGACCTTCTGGTCGAGCTTCCTGCCGGTGAGGACCGCCTGGGAGGCGTTGATGACTACGACGCAGTCGCCGCAGTCGACGTGAGGAGTGTATTCGGGTTTGTGTTTGCCGTTAAGGATCGTTGCAGCGAGTACCGCGACTTTTCCGAGGGGTTTCCCCGCGGCGTCGATGATATACCACTTGCGAACGATATCCTCTTTTTTCAGCATGGTTGTGGACATCGTGAAAGTTCCTTTCATATACGCTTTCTTTTTTCGTGCCCTGCCATTATAACACACAAAACCCGTTTGTCAATAGTTTTTTCAAAACTTTTTTCGTTTTCGGCGTACTTTTTTCGTTTTTCCTCGTTTTTTCTTCGTTTTTTGAAAGTACGCGGAACATGATCCGCACTCTGTTCTTCTCTTGCGCGCAGGCGCATATCGATTTGCCAAATGCGAAAAGGGCGCGCTTTCGCGCGTTGCGATATACGCTCGCGCTGCTCGCGTGTTATTTCGCGCCCGGAGGGCATATCGCGCCCGGAGAGCATATCGCGTCCGGAGGATATATCGCTTCCCGCAAGGGATCTATATCGCTCCCGCGTGAGCGGGACAAAAAGCCATGAAGTTTAGAGTTATGAACGCCTTCGGCGTTTTTGGCGATATATTTGCTGACGCAAATGCGATATATTGCTTCGCAACGCGATATAACTCGCTTTCGCGCGTTGCGATATACGCTCG
>JAGAAM010000139.1 GCA_017615235.1 Clostridia bacterium | reverse complement strand
GAGGTTTTTTGCTTTTGATCAGTAATAATAATATCACCCGATCGCAAATATGTCAATCAAAAGTTGCCGTAATATTGACAACCGGCGTCAAACGGTGTATTATTATGATGTTATATTATAAAATCTTTCTGGTTCAGCAGGTTGGGTCTATGAGCATATCCGCAGCGATACGGAACAGATTCCGTTACGACAATGACAATCCGTGGAGTTTCTACCTTAAGGTGATACTCTGCTCGTTTATCGTCGGCTTCTGCGTGATGATGCCCTCGGTCATATACGAATGGATCAACACCGGCTCCGGAGTATTCCTTTATTACGGCGATTACAACGCCCAGCAGATACCTTTTTACCGTCACTGCGTCGAAATGGTGCACAGCGGCAGTTTCGGCTGGGACTGGAACACCGATCTCGGCGCCAACTTCACGGGGAGTTATTCCTACTATATGCTCGGAAGCCCGTTCTTCTGGGTGATGGCGCTGTTCCCCTCCTCCTGGGTGCCCTATCTCATGGCTCCGATGTATATCTTCAAATACACCGTCGCGTCGGTCTTCGCCTACTGCTATCTGCAAAGATTCGTAAAAAACAAGAATTTCGCCGTCATCGGCGCTCTGCTTTACAGCTTTTCGGGATTCCAGATATACAACACGTTTTTCAACCAGTTCCACGACGTAGTGGCGCTCTTCCCTCTCCTGCTGATCGGTATCGAGGAACTCGTTCAGAACGACCGCAAAGGACTTTTCGCGTTGGCGGTCATGCTCAACGCCATGGTGAACTATTTCATGTTCATCGGCCAAGTAGTGTTCTGTCTGATCTATTTCTTCTTCCGGGTGACCGACAAATCTTTCCGGGTAACGCTTGCGAAATTCGGCTGGATCTGCTTCGAAGGCATTACCGGCGTGCTTATGTCGATGTTCCTCTTCCTGCCGGCGGTGCTGGCGCTTTCGGGGAATACCCGTACCGGCACGACATATACCGAAACTGTCGGAGACCTATTCTCGAATCTCTTCAAAGGAAAATTCGAAAGCGCCTGGCTCAATCTCAAAAAGCTTATTCTCTGGACCCACAACAAGGAATTCTACTGGCAGAGATACGGTCAGATACTCGAATCCTACTTCTTCCCCCCGGATATCCCTTCGCGCGTCAATTTCTTCTACGGCCACGAAACGCGTTGGGCATCGATATCCGCTTATCTGCCGCTGTTCTCGCTTTCCGGAGTGTTCGCGCTGTTCACCGTAAAAGGCAGGAAATGGCTTAAAAAGCTGATGATATTCCTTACTGTTTGCAGTCTTTTCCCGATACTCAACAGTATGTTCTTCCTCTTCAACACCTCTTATTACGCAAGATGGTATTACATGCTGACGATGACGTTCGTACTGGCGACGGTGATCTCGCTCGACGACGCGAAGACTAAATGGCGCGTGCCGACGGCGATCATGACCTTCGGCTGTACCGCTTTTGCGGTTCCTTTGGGGCTTTACTGGTATTACAGCAAGGACAGCAAAGACAGGATGGCGTACAAACTCGGATACCCGCCGTTCATCGACCGGTTCTGGATCTGGGTCGCGCTTGCGTTTGCCGGTATCGTCACGACCGCATGGCTCATCCGCCGTTTTCGCGGAACGAAGAAATTCGAACGCGCGGCGCTTGTCGCCGTCTGCGTGATGACCGTGGTTTACGCCAACGTCCATATCATCTACGGCAAAGCGCATTCGCATGCGAGCGACTTCCTTGTCGACAACTGTGTGGAAGGAGAAGTGAACCTTCCCGACCCGCACGAAGGATTTTACAGGATCGACTTTTACCGCACTTCGAGCATATCGACCCTGGATAATTTAGGCATTTACTGGGAATATCCGTCGATCGAGTGCTTCCACACCGTCGTTCCTCCCTCCATAATGGAATTCTATCCGAAGATCGGCGTCACGAGGAGCGTCGGCTCGAGGGCTGAGAGCAGTTATTACGGACTCCGCGCCTTCACCTCGACGAAATATTCTTTCATTCGCACTTCTTCCAACAAAGGCAAATGGAAGACCGAGACGGTCACCGATCCCGACACCGGCGAGACCGTGACGACGGAGGTCTTCTCCGGCAAGCACAACGCTTACGGATTCACCTATCTTGAAACGCAGAACGATTTCGATATCTACGTCAACGATAATTATCTCCCGATGGGCTTCGCCTATACCGAATTCATGACCGAATCCGACTTCGAGGCGGCTTATTCGACCAAGAACCGCCATATGGTCCTCTGCAAATACCTCGTCGTGCCCGACGGGATGGAGGATTATTACTCGGAATTCATGACGAAAGTCACGAAAGACACCCGTGCCTCCGCGAACAAGGAGACCTTCAGCGAATCGGTCGAGGAGCGCCGCAGCATGGCGTGCGACGAATTCAGCTATTCGAGCAGCGGATTCGACGCGCACATAACGGTTTACGAGGATTCCGCCGTGTTCTTCAGCGTTCCGTATGAGGAAGGCGGCTGGACCGCAACGGTCAACGGCGAGGAAGCCGAGGTGCTCAAAGCGACTTACGGATTCGTCGCGGTGAAATGCGAAGCCGGCGAAAACGACATCTCGTTCAGCTATCACACCCCCGGATTCCTTACCGCGGGTACGGTATCGATCGGCGAAACGAGCGTAAAATTCCCGTTGAGCGGCATTCAGCTTTCGGCGATAGGATTCGCGCTGTACGCGGCTTATCTCATCATATTCAAGATCGTATTGAAACAGAGATGCAAATACGGCATTGTCAAAAACACCTATTACGACGAGATGAAACTTCCCGAACCGGAACCTGATACCGGGTCGGAACCGGAAACGGACATCGAGCCGGATCAGGAAACGGACGTTGAGCCCGAACCGGACGTTGAGTCCGAACCCGAACGCGAAACCGATCCCGATCCCGAT
>JAGAAM010000138.1 GCA_017615235.1 Clostridia bacterium | reverse complement strand
TCCAACCCGGAATTCACCGCAAGCGCGATCATCGCTTTCGCACGCGCGATCGACAGGATGCACAAACGCGGCGATACCGGATGCAAGACGGTTTTTGACATCGCTCCGGCTGATCTGTCGGCATTTTCGCCGGAAGAACTCCGTGCAAAAATGCTTTGAAACAATAAAGATTTCCCGCCGTCTCCGGACGGCGGGTTTTGCTTTTAAAAAACGAAAAAAACTTTTGCGCTTTAATGTGTATTTTAAGTTTCCGCGCAATAATAGGGCAAACGAAATCGAATTATTACGTTCAAAGCAAAAACTATTTATTGCAAAACCGGTCAATATGTGATATTATATAATGTCAGCGTATTATTTCGGGTTTTGCGGGAAAGGAGGCGGCGGCGTGGCGGTAACGGCGGCTCCCGCGGCAACGGTCGTGGTGATGAAGCGGTACGAGCTTAAGTATATCCTCGATCCGATCCAGACCGAATATTTCATAAAAAGCCTTGAAGGCCATATGCGTATCGACGGTTACGGCCTGACTTCAGTCGCTTCTCTGTATTACGATACTCCCGATCGCCGGCTTATAATCCGGTCGATCGAAAAGCCGAAGTTCAAGGAAAAGATCAGGGTCAGGTCCTACGGCGTCGCGACCGACGATTCCCCGGTCTTCCTGGAACTAAAGCGCAAGGCGGAAGGCGTGGTTTACAAGCGGCGCGTTCAGACGACCGTTCCCGAAGCCGAAAGGTTTTTTGCGGGAGAGGACGTCTTTTCCGACGGACAGATAAACCGCGAGATAACCTTTTTCCGGGATCACTACGGAAAACTCGTTCCCGCCTGCATGATAATCTGCGACAGGACGGCTTACTACGAACCGGACGGCGATCTCCGCCTTACGATAGACGCTTCTCCGCGATATCGCGTTACCGACCTTGATCTCCGCGCTCCTGCGGAAGGAAAACTGCTGCTCCCGGAAGGCTATACCGTGCTTGAGATCAAAGTACAGCAATCGATCCCGCTGTGGCTTTCCGCGATCCTCGACAAAGGCGGGATCTATAAAGCGAGTTTTTCCAAATACGGCACTGCATATAAACAGCAAATGACGATGAATACAGAAAGGGGACAGAACAATGTTTGATTCCGTTTATTCCACAGTTTCGGTCACGGCTCCGCAGTTCTTTATCATGGCGGGCTGCGCTCTCGCCGCCGGACTGCTGTTTTCCTGGCTGATATCCTTCAGGATACGTTCCACCAAAAGGTTCTTTACCGTAGCCGCGCTGGTACCTTTCGCGGTAGCGGTCATCATCACTTTCGTGCACGGCAATATCGGCGCAGGCGTTGCGGTAGGCGGCGCGTTCGCGCTGGTCCGTTTCCGTTCCGCCCAGGGCCGTGCCGACGAGATCGCGGCGGTGCTTATGGGTATGTGCTCCGGTATCGCCTTCGGTATGGGTTACGTCGCCTACGGCGTGATAATCCTTCTGGGCCTCGCGGCGGTGTTCTTCATCCTTTCGCTGCTTAAGATCTTCGATCATAAATGCACTTCCTCCGACAGGCTGCTCCGCATTACCATTCCCGAATCGCTCGAATACGCCGACGCGTTCGACGGCACCTTCAAAAAGTATCTCAGATCCTGGGAAAGCCTCGGCGTGAAGACCGTCGCAATGGGTTCGATGTTCCGCCTTTCGTTCCGTATACAGATGAAAGACGCAAGTGAAGAAAAGGCGTTCGTCGACGAGATAAGAACGATAAACAGCAACCTCGAGATTGCCATCCTTCCTTATACCGAGGTAGAAAATCAGCTCTGACCCGGTACAAAGAGTCCAAACTTTTAAAGAAAGGACCGAATCAATGAACAAAAAGATCATCGCGGTCTTGCTTGTATCGCTCTTCGCCGCGGCTTTGCTTCCGGCGTGTTCCGATGTCGATACGCAGACTTCCGAAACAGAACTTTCCGGCACTGTTGTAAGCGAAGTCGGCACCATCAGCGACAGTTTCGGCGACGACGATTATTTCAGCTATGACGAATCCTCCGAAAGCGAAGAAGCAAGCGGGGAAGCCGACGACAGTTCCGATGAAGAAATATCGGAAGATCCCGGCGAATCCGCCGTAACCTCGCAGGAAGAAGCGGAGCCGTCTGCCGCCGCCTCCGAAACGAGCGGGTTCGCCGACGGCGACAACAAGACCAAGACGGATATCGATTATAACGCAACGATAACGCTCGACGGCTCCGAAGGCATCCTTTCGGATTCCACGAGGGGTTCTTCGGGCAGTACGGTGACAATCACCTCGAAGGGGACTTATCTTGTCACCGGCACTTCCGACGGCGTATCGATAGTCATCGACGACGAAAAGAAGAGCGGCAACGTCTATCTCGTCCTCAAGGACGTGACGATGTCCAATTCCGCAGCGGCGTGTATCTGCGCGGCGGCGTGTGACAAGCTCGTCGTTCAGTGCATCGGGAGCAATTCGCTCACCTTCACCGGCAAGTCTTCTTCGACGAGCATAGACGGCGCGATCTATTCCAAAGACAATCTTACGGTCAACGGCAGCGGTTCGCTCACCGTGGTTTCCACGCTTCACGGGATAGTCTGCAACGACGATCTCAAGATCACCGGCGGTAAGATCACGGTAACGGCGGGCCTTGTCGGGCTCAAAGCCAACGATTCGCTGCGTATCGGCGGCGGGACCGTCGATATAACCTCTGTGCACGACGGCATCCAGATCGAAAACGACGCCGGAACGAGTTTCTTCTATATCGAAAAAGGCAATGTCACGGTCAACGCGGCATACGACGGAGTTCAGGTCAGTTCCTCGGATAAACTTTTCACCGGCAACATCACACTTGCAGGAGGCACGCTCGATATTACCGCGGGCGGCGGCTCCGGTCAGTCCAAAGGCAAGAAATCGCGAAAGGGGCTGAAGTGCGAAGGCGATATCTATATCGGCAGCGTCGACCTTAAGATATCGTCCGCGGACGACGCGATCCATTGCAGCACGTCCGTCTCGATCACCGACGGCAAAGTCGAGCTTTCGAGCAGCGACGACGCTATCCACGCGGGATCGGTGATCTCGATCTCCGGCGGTGAACTTGACGTGACGAAATGCTACGAAGGGCTTGAGGCGTATTCGATCGAAGTCAAAGGCGGAAAGACCCGCGTTATCGCTTCCGACGACGGCGTGAACGCCGCGGGCAGCTCCGGGACGGTCGACGACGAAGACGAGGAAGATTCCTCCGGCACCGGTGCGATCACCGTCAGCGGCGGATATCTTTACGTCAACTCCGGAGGCGACGGGCTCGATTCCAACGGTTCGATTTTTATCTCCGGCGGAACCGTGATCGTCGAAGGACCGAGCGGCAGCGGCAACGGCGCGCTCGACATCGGCGAAGGCGGAAACTGCGTCGCCAGCATTACCGGCGGCACCTTGCTGGCTATCGGATCGACCGATATGGCAAAGAATTTCAACGCCGGCACGCAGTGCAGCGCGCTCGTCGGGCTTTCGGGCGGCGAAGGCACGGTCATCGCCGTCGACGACGGATCGGGGTTCAGCTTCACGGCTTCCAAAGTATTCGGATGCATCGTTTATTCCTCCCCGAATATGGCGCAGGGCAACAGCTACGTCATCCGTTCCGGAGATTCTTCGGCGACGGCGGATTTTTCGTCCGGGCTGTATTATTCGGACGTTCAGTAAGCAATAGTATACGCAAAAAGATCGAAGCGGTTTTCTGCTTTGGTCTTTTTTTGTTATTTATATAATTATATACTTGATTTATTTCTTTATTAGTGTTAAAATATTATGGATTATGATATTTAGGGAAATATGCGCACGACCGCCCTTGGAGGAAAAACGATGCGAAGGACCGTTTCTGCCATGAAACATAAGGACAATATCATAAAAGCCGCCGCTCTCGCGCTGCTCGTCGCCGCCGTCACCGCGCTTATCGTTCTTGCCGCGAACGGAAAACTTTTCGGAAGCGAAGCCGACGAGGTGTACGACAGTTTTTACGCCGTCGAGAGCGCGCAGAACAACTGATCTGATAAAAGTTACGTATATAAATTTCGGAGGTTTGTGATGATCAAGAAAAAAGAAGCCGTTGCGATGCTGCTCGCCGGGGGACAGGGAAGCCGTCTTCACCTGCTGACCGAGCGTACGGCAAAGCCCGCCGTCACTTTCGGCGGTAAATACCGCATCATCGATTTCACGCTGTCAAACTGTATCAACTCCGGCATCGATACCGTCGGCGTCCTCACCCAGTACCAGCCGCTCGCCCTTAACGAGTATATCGGCAACGGCCAGCCCTGGGACCTTGACAGGACCTACGGCGGCGTAACGCTTTTGCCGCCCTACCAGATGAACAAACGCGCGGACTGGTATAAGGGCACGGCGAACGCGATCTATCAGAACATGCAGTTCATCGAAAAATTCGACCCCGAATACGTCGTTATCCTTTCCGGCGACCATATTTACAAAATGGATTATTCCGATATGATCGCCGCTCACCGCAGGACAGGCGCCGACTGCACCATCGCCGTCTTCGAGGTGCCGCTTTCCGAGGCGTCGCGTTTCGGCATCATGACGCTCGACGGTAACAAACGCATCGTCGAGTTCGCCGAAAAACCGAAGGAACCGAAGAGCACGATGGCTTCGATGGGCGTTTACGTATTCAGCCGCGACAAGCTTTTCGCCTATCTCGAAGCCGACGAAGCCGACGAGAACAGTTCCAAGGACTTCGGCAAGAACGTCATCCCAGCGATGCTCGCCGCGGGCGAGAAGCTTTACGCTTACGAATTTTCCGGCTACTGGAAAGACGTAGGAACGATAAACAGCCTTTGGGAAGCGAATATGGACCTTTTGGGCGAACGCCCGGTACTTACTCTGCGCGACGCAAACTGGAAGATATTCTCCCGTAACGACGCGATGCCGCCTCACTTCGTCGGCTCCGGCGCTGTGATAAGCAATTCGATCGTCACCGAAGGCTGCGAAATATACGGCACGGTGCGCAACTCCGTGCTTTCGTCCGGCGTGACCGTCGAACGCGGCGCCGTGGTCCGCGACAGCGTGATCTTTGGCAACGTAACTGTGCACGCTGACGCCACCGTCGATTATTCCGTGATCGACGGCGATACCGTGATCGGCAAGGGCGCCGTGATCGGCAGGGATATGGACTTTGCAAAGGGAATAACGCTTTTGGGCGGCGAGCTTACCGTACCGGACGGAATGACCGTCCCGGACGGGGCGATCTGCGGCGAAGATATGATAAAAGAACTTTCGGGAGGTAAGGTAAAATGAACGCTGTCGGTATAGTTTTTTCCAGCATAAACGAAAAAAGCATACATGAGCTTACGAAAGAGCGCACGATGGCTTCGGTCCCGTTCGGGTGCCGTTACCGCCTTATCGACTTCGCGCTTTCCAATATGGTAAATGCCGGAGTCACGCATATAGGACTTATAACGCATTATAACTACCAGTCTCTGATGGATCATATCGGCACCGGAAAAGACTGGGACCTTGCGCGCAGCCACGGCGGTTTGAAACTTCTGCCTCCGTACGTCACCGCGTTCTCAAACGTGACGAACGCCCCGACAAACACCTGGCTCGAAGCGCTCGTCAGCATCCGTGAATTCATAAACGACTGCCCGGAGGACACCGTCGTCCTTTCCGACTGCGATTATGTGTGCAACTTCGATCTTGACGATATGATGCAGCAGCACATAGCCAACGAAGCCGACGTGACCGTCGCCGTCAAGCGCACCTATCTCGCGGAGGGACACCATTCCCACATCCTTTCGGTTGTCGATTCCGATAAAGACGGCAGAGTGACGGATATCACCGAAAGCATCGGCGGCCGCAGCGGTTACGCCGACGTCGCGGCGAAGATCGTCATCGCCGATAAAAAGTTCGTCGAGGACGCGATAAGCCTTGCTATCTCCCGCGGATATAACGATTTCCTGAAGGATATCGTGCTCCGCTCAAAGAACCGCGGCTGTTACGTCTATCACTTTGACGGCTATTTCGCCGCTTTAAGGAGCCTTCCGGATTATTTCAGATGCAGCATGGACCTGCTCGATCCCGTCATAAGGCGTTCGCTTTTCGGGGTCCGCAACCGCCCGATACTCACCAAAGTCCGCAACTCCGCTCCGACCTCCTACGTCAACGGCTCCACCGTGCGCAATTCGCTCGTCGCCGACGGCTGCGTTATCGAAGGCACCGTCGAGAATTCGATCCTCTTCCGCGGAGTGAAGATCGGCAAGAACACCCACGTAAAGAACTGCATCCTTATGCAGGACACCCTTACCGGCGACAACGTATATCTCAACTGCGTGATAACCGATAAAAACGCCGTCATCCGCGACGGAAGGCTGCTTTCCGGCTACGAGACGAGACCCTTCTTCATCTCTAAAGGCGAATCGGTCTGATCAATAATCTGTTCGGGAGGAACGTTTCATGAAAGTACTTTACATTGCCGGCGAGGCGCTTCCGTTCGCTTCCTCCGGCGGTCTGGGCGACGTTATCGGTTCGCTTCCCGCCGCTTTGAAGAAGGGCGGGGACGACGTCCGCGTCATAATGCCGCTTTACGGCTCGATCCCCGATGAATACCGCAGGCAGATGCAATACCATTTCTATACCTTCATACGGCTTTCCTGGAGGAATCTGTACTGCGGAGTGTTCTCGCTCGAATACAAGGGCGTGACTTTCTATTTCCTCGACAACGAGTATTACTTCAAGCGCGGCCGCATTTACGGCGAGTTCGACGACGGCGAAAGGTTCGCCTTCTTCTGCCGTGCGGCGCTCGAGATACTGCCGAGGATCGATTTCTTCCCGGATATACTCCACGCGCACGACTGGCACGCGGCGCTGAGCGTTATTTACCTGAAACGCTGCTATTCGCTCATCGACGAGCGCTATTCGCGTATCAAAGCGATATTCACCATACATAACATACAGTATCAGGGCATTTTCGGGTTCGAGATACTCGGCGAAGTATTTGGACTTATGAACTTCGACCGCGAGATAGTCGAGTTCGGCAACTGTATCAATCTTTTAAAGGGCGCGATAGTCTGCGCCGACGCGGTAACGACGGTCTCGCCGACCTACGCGAAGGAGATACTGACCCCCGAGTTTTCACACGGGCTGCACCCGATACTCGTCACCTTCGGCTTCAAACTTTACGGCATACTTAACGGCATCGACACCGAATATAACGACCCGAAGACCGACAAGGCGCTGTACGCCAACTATTCCGTCAGGGATATGTCCGGCAAAAAGGTCTGCCGCGACGGGTTATGCCGTGAGACAGGGCTTCCGGAGGATGACAGACCGGTGGTCGCGATAGTCTCGCGTCTGGTCAGCCACAAGGGGCTCGACCTCGTGCGGTTCGCCGGCGACGAGATTATGAGGAACGATATCAAACTCGTCGTGCTCGGTATGGGCGACAGCCTTTACGAGGATTACTTCCGCTATATGGAATCGCGCTATCCCGACAGGTGCCGCGCGATGATAACCTATGACCGTGCGCTTTCGAAACGCGTCTATTCCGGTGCGGATATCTTTCTGATGCCTTCCAAGAGCGAACCCTGCGGCCTTGCACAGATGATCTGCTCGCGCTACGGCGCGATCCCGGTCATCCACGAGACCGGCGGTCTTTACGACAGCATCCGCGACGTAGGATGCGAAGGCGGCGGTAACGGGTTCACATTCGGCGGTTATTACGCCGGCGAGCTTGCCGACGCGGTGAACCGCGCCGTAGGGATGTATTATCACGACCGCGAAGGTTTCGAAAACCTGCGTAAAAAAGTCATGCGCGTCGATTTCTCCTGGAAAAAGAGCGCGAAGGAATATAAAGAACTCTACGAAAAAATCGACAAAATCTTTTAAAAAGGGCAACATAATATGAATCAGGAACTCAACCCCGCGTCCATCCGCGGCGCTATCAACGAAAAGCTATCCCGTTACTTCGGCGTTTCGGAATCCGAAGCCGACGTCAACCAGATCTATCGCGCCACAGTGCTTTCTCTGCGCGATCTTCTTGCCGAGAAGAACAAAAAGTTCGTCGACAGGATCGGCAAACAGCAGAAAAAACAGGTCTATTATATGTGCATGGAGTTCCTTGTAGGAAGGTATCTTAAACTCCATTTAGGCAACCTCGGCATCGAAGCCGAGTACCGTCAGGCGCTTTCCGAAATGGGCTTTTCGCTCGACGATATCTATGAATGCGAACCCGATCCCGGGCTCGGCAACGGCGGACTCGGCAGGCTCGCAGCCTGCTTCCTCGATTCGCTCACTTCGATGGATTATCCGGCGAGAGGCTATTCGATACTTTACGAATACGGCCTGTTCAAACAGCGTATCGTCGACGGCGAACAGCTCGAACTGCCTGATATCTGGCTCCCCGGCGGCGATTGCTGGCTGGTCCCGCGCCAGGACAGGGCGGTCACCGTGCGTTTCGGCGGCACCACGCGTGAGGAATGGCAGAACGACCACCTTTCGATCATCTATGAGAATTACAGCGAAGTCGAAGCCGTGCCTTACGATATGTTCATTTCCGGCGGCAACGGCGGCGACGCCGTCAACGTGTTGAGGCTATGGAAAGCGCGCGATATCCGCAACTTCAATATGGAAGCCTTCTCGCAGGGGCAGTATCTGAAAGCCGTCGAGGAGAACACGATGGCGGAGACCATCTCCAAAGTGCTTTATCCCGCCGACAATCATCACGAAGGCAAATTGCTGCGCCTTACCCAGCAGTATTTCCTCTGTTCCGCATCGCTGCAGAACATTTTCAAGCACCATATGTTCAAATACAAGTCGATCGACAACTTCCCGGACAAGGTCTCGATCCACATCAACGATACCCATCCGGCGCTCTGCATACCGGAACTTATGCGTATCCTTATCGACGATTACCACGTAAGCTGGGAAAAGGCGTGGGATATCACGATGCGCACCATCACCTATACCAACCACACCGTTCTTCCCGAAGCGCTCGAGTGCTGGGACGAAAAACTGTTCCAGATCAAGCTACCGCGTATATATTCGATCATCTGCGAGATCAACCGCCGCTTCTGCGCCGACGCGTGGGAAGCTTTCACCGGCGACTGGGATAAGATCGCAAGGATGTCGATCATCAACGGCGGCAGCGTCCGTATGGCAAACCTTTCGGTCATCGGATCGAACAAGGTCAACGGCGTTTCGATGCTCCATTCCAGGATCCTTAAGAAAAACATCTTCAAGGATTACGCGGATATGTATCCCGACAGGTTCACCAACGTGACCAACGGCATCGCTCACCGCAAATGGCTTTGCTATTCCAACCCGCGCCTTGCGGAACTTCTCGATTCGACCATCGGTCCGGGCTACCGCACGGAACCGGAGTTTCTGTCCGACCTTCTTTCATATGCAGACGACAAGAGCGTTCTTGCGCGGATAGGCGAGATCAAGCAGCAGAACAAAGCAGACTTCGCGGATTATCTCAAACGCACGCAGAACGTCGTTATCGACCCGAACACGGTCTTCGACGTCCAGGCGAAGCGCATGCACGAATACAAGCGCCAGCTTCTCAACGCGCTGAACGTTATCGCCACCTACCTCAAACTCAAAGACGATCCCGGCGCCGACGTCACTCCGACCACCTTCATTTTCGCCGCGAAGGCCGCTCCCGGTTATTACACCGCGAAGGATATCCTCCGCCTTATCTGCTACGTCGGGGCGGAGATCGAGAAAGACAAGGCGATCCGCGAAAAACTGCGCGTCGTCTTCCTTGAGAATTACAACGTTACTCTTGCGGAACATCTTATGCCCGCCGCCGAGATAAGCGAGCAGATCTCGCTTGCCGGCAAGGAAGCCTCCGGTACCGGAAACATGAAGTTCATGATAAGCGGCGCCGTTACGATAGGCACGCTTGACGGCGCAAACGTCGAAATGGCGGAGCGCGTCGGCAGCGACAATATCTTCATCTTCGGGCACACCGCGCCGGAGGTCGACGAGCTCTGGCATAAGGGCTATTCCTCCGCGTACTATTACAACCGCAACGAATCGCTCAAACGCGCGATCGACTATCTCCAGACCGGTTTCAACGGCAGGAGCTTTGCGGATATCGCAAATTACCTCATCTACGCTCACGGAATTCCGGATCCCTTCATGTGCCTTGCCGACTTTGATTTCTATACCGACGCAAGGCGCCGCATGATGGCCGCTTACGCGGATAAGGAACGCTGGAACCGTATGGCGCTCAACAACGTCGCCAGGGCCGGATTCTTCGCCGCCGACCGCAGCATACGCGAATACGCGGAGAAGATCTGGCACATCGAACCCGTCAAAGAGGATAAATAATGCGCGTATCTTTCGGACTGTTTTCGCCCTCCGCACCGCGCGGCTGTTTCGCGTTCCCGCTTGAAAGCGAGATCGATTTCGCTTTCACGGTTTTCGGTGCAAAGGCGAAAAACGTGTGGATCTACGTCGGAAACGATGAAAAGGTGCTTTTCGGCAGGGAAGTGCCTTTTGTCGCGCTTGAAGACGGCTTTTCGGTCGAGTATAAGCTTAACGCTTCGGAACTCACCGGCAAAGACGGATTGTTCTTCACGCACTTCGAGTTCGAAGACGTAAACGGAAAGCGCTTTTATTCGGCGACCGACGAAAACTGCGACTTTTATCTTTCCGACCGCTTCGTGAACGAGGAATCGTTCCTGGTTTTTAACGAGATCTACGAAAGCCCGGAATGGTTCGCGGGAGGCGTGGTATATCAGATCTTTCCCGACAGGTTCGCCAAAGGCGGAAAGGCCGTGCGCAAAGCCGACGCGAAGTACAACGACGACTGGGATCACGGCACGCCGGAATATCCGGCGCGCGCCGGCGACGCCTACGACAACAACACGCATTTCGGCGGAACGCTTTGGGGAGCGGCTGAAAAGCTGGACTACCTTGAAAGACTCGGCGTGACCTGCGTATATTTCAACCCCGTCTATAAAGCTTTTTCCAACCATAAATACGACATCGGCGATTATCTGCAAGTCGACGAAAGCTTCGGCGGCAACGAGGCGCTTCGATATTTCGTCAAAAAGGCGCACGAGCACGGCATTGCCGTGATACTCGACGGCGTTTTCAACCACGTCGGCGACGACAGCGTATATTTCAACAAATACGG